>DASZWQ010000060.1 GCA_035546535.1 Pirellulales bacterium
GCCGCCAAGGCCACCTTGGCCTTGAACGCCGCCCCAAACACCCGCCGCTTCCGCGTCATGCCGGCACACTCCTGATTCGGTCGTTCCCGCTCCCGGAAACCACACCTTATCAGCGCGCCCAGTTTTTGGGGTCCACCTCAGGAAGTCGTACTCAGACGCGCTAACGATTCGGACTCGGCGTAGTTAATGTCAATAATCTTTGTACCGTTTTGGGATAGGATGACATTTCCGCAGTGCAAATCGCCATGAGCAACACCTTGGGCATGGATTGCCTCTAAACCGTTGAGAAGTTCATTGCACAGCTTTAGTGCTTCCGCAAACGAAAATCTTGCACCAGCTAAGCGAACGTCGAGGCGATCACCGTCGAGCCATTCCATAACGACGCAGTCGGCCAGTGCGCCAGTGTCGGGGTCCGTGAGTTGCGTGACGTAATGGACTGTGACCACATTCGGGTGACTGATTTTGGCGAGCGATTTGGCGTGCGCGATCGCATCCCTCGCGCCAAGCATCGATGGCTTGATGAACTTGATTGCGACGTCGCGATCGAGTTTTGATTGTCTTCCTCGCCACACCACACCGTATAAACCAGACTGTTCGCGCTTCAGAACTTCAATTTCGGGCGTAGATGCTTGGTCAGCCACAAATCACCCCTGGCTCAAATGGGCACAGTTTCGTGCCCCTCTTTTGGGAATGTATTTGTTTGCAGAATTGTCCGCAACTACGAACAATACGGGACAGTCTTACGCGCGGAGAGAACTTTCGATGTTCGCGCATCACGGCGCGCAGCATTTGCTCGCAAGTGACTCGATGAATTTGAGCCAACAAGAGCGCCGAGCAGATGATAGCGATTACTGACGATCAGCCGCCCGCTACGCCTGCGGCTTGGGCGTGGCCGCTTCTTCGTCGGTCACGGTCGGCACGACCCACACCTTGAGTTCGGTTTCGATCTCGTGACCGATGTGGACGTTCACCGTGTACAGGCCCAATTCCTTGAGCGGGCCCTTGAGGCGGATCTGATCGGCGGTGACGGTGAAGTCGTTCCGCTTGAGAGCGCCCACGATGTCGCTCGCGCCGACCGAGCCGTACAGGTGGCCTTCGTCGTTCGCGTTGGCCTCGATCGTGATGCTCTGCTGAGCCAGCAGATCGGCCAGTTGCCGCAGACCGGCCAGCCGGGCGTTCTGAATCTCTTGCAGGCGGGCCCGATGCTTCTCGACCATCCGCTTGTGGTGGTCGGTGGCGATCGTCGCCAGTCCCTGCGGCAGGAGATAGTTCTTGGCATAGCCCGGCTTCACCTCGACCACGTCGCCTTGCTTGCCGAGATGGTCCACAGCCTGAATCAACAGTAGCTCGATGCCGCCGTGCTGCCCGCGCGGCAAGCGGCCGCGTGTCTTCGGCTTCTTGGGCTTCGGGGCAGACTTGGCGTTGGGTGCGGCAGGAGCGGAAGCTTTAGCGGCCATTGGTCGATCTCACTCGCGAGTAAACGCTGTCAGGAAGCCATCAGGACTAGGGGCGAAAGGGACTCATCGTAGCTGATTTCGGGTCGTCAGGCCAGCGGGACAGGGGGCGAAAATCGCTGCACAACGGCGATTTTCTACCGATCTCGACCTTCGGTCCGCGCTTCGTCGCTTGGCCGTCCGGGGAGCTCATCCGGCCGCAGAACCAGCGTTACCGGCGGGCGTGGATCTGGCCAGCCGGTCGGCCGGTTTGGTTGGCCGGAATCGCGACGATTTCCGCTTCCGAACAGATCGCCGGGAATCCCGATGAGAAGCTCGATCAAGGCGGCCATATTCTCAAGTAGCGACATCGGCCATTCCTCTCGGAACGCACAACGATCGCAGCGGCAGCCTAGAACGGAATATCGTCGTTCTGCTTCGAGCCACCGCCGCCGCGCCCTTCGGACCCGCCGTAGACGTCGGCCGGGGGCCCGTATTCCGATTCATCGTATTGCGGGCCACCCCCGCCCCCGCCGCCACTGCGACCGGCGCTAGTTCCGCCGCGGCGTCCGCCACCGCCGCCACCTTCGCCACTACCGCGGCCGCCGAGCATTTGCATCCGTTCGCCGACCACGCGCAGCTTCGATCGCTTCTGCCCGTCGGTTTCCCAGGTATCGAGCTTCAGCCGGCCTTCGATCAGCACCGGCGAGCCCTTGGTCAGATATTCGCTGGCCACCTCCGCGGTGCGGGCCCACAAGGTGACGTCGACGAACGTGGTTTCTTCGATCCACTCGCCGTTGGCATTCTTGCGGCGATCGTTCACGGCCAGGCCGATTTCGGTGACGGGCGTATTCGTGGGCGTGTAGCGCAGCTCGGGATCGCGCGTCAGGTTCCCGACCAGGATCACACGGTTGAAGCTCGCCATCGGATCAAACCTCCGTATTGCAATCGTCGCGATCGCCTCTGGTCGGCGATCCTGCCACGCGAGTCATCCCGCGCTCGCGCGGATTACTCGGCGTTGCCCAAATCGGGCACTTCCAAATCATCGGTCTTGGCGGCCGCCGCAGGAGCGGGAGCGGGGCGACGGGCCTTGGCCGCGTCGGTCGCCGCTTGCGTGTGGGCCACCAGGGCATCGATGATGCGCGGATCGACCTTCAGCATCAGCTCGCGCAGGATGGTCTCGTTGATCTGGCAATCACGCCGCAGCGACTCGAGATGCTTACTGTCGAGACGGAAATACGTGAGCCAGTAGGTTCCCTTGCGCTGACCGTTGATGGGATAAGCCAGGCGGCGTTCTTCCCACAAACGGTTCGCCAGGATCGTGCCGTCGTATTTTTCCACCATGGCGGCGATCTGACCCGAGACGCCGGCCGGATCGCGGGCGTAACGGTTCGAGTCGAAGATGAAGAGCCCTTCGTATGCGTTCTCGGCCAAGGATATTCTCCTGAAACTTAAGGCAGTTTTTCGCGTTAAGCTGGCGCGCCAGCGGCACCCGCTTTTGTGTTTCGTGGTCGGTTATCGTCAAATCGCGCCGCGCCGGCCGGTAAGAACCCGCTTCGGTTTAATTGTACTGGTTCATGCACTCCTGGATGCCGCGGCGCACCCAAGTTTCGACCCCTTCGGCACCTCGCACGATCGCCTCGTCGATCACCGACTGATCCTGCTTGCTGAAACGGGCCAGGACATAGTCCGCGGCGTTCCATCCGGGAGGGGCCTCGTCGATGCCGATCCGCAGCCGCGGCACGTCTTCGGTGCCCAGCACGCGAATCACGTCGGCCAGCCCCTTCTGTCCTCCGGCCGACCCCTGCGGACGAAATCGCAATTTGCCCAGCGGCAAATGGAGATCATCGCACACGATCAACACGTCGTCATTGTTCAGTTTATAAAAATCGCGGGCGGCCAGCACGCTCATGCCGCTGCGGTTCATGTACGTATGCGGCCACAACAGCAAGGTGCGCTCGACACTGATCGCGATGTCGGCCAGTTCCCCTTGGAATGCGGCTTTCGTCCCCTGGCTGCCGGCGCGGCGGGCCAGTTCCGCCAGCACCATGTAGCCCACGTTGTGCCGGGTACCTTCGTACTTGCGCCCCGGATTTCCCAGCCCAACGACCAATTTCATGCTCAGTACATATGCGTCGAATCGCGACAGCCGGCCGACGACGCGGCAAGTTACTCTTCGGTCGCGCTTTCCTCTTCTTCCGCCTTCCGTCCGATGATTTCCGGCTCGGCTGCTTCGCCGGCTTCGCCCTCTTCGGTCTCTTCCTTGGCCAGCGCACAATGGACGATGACCGTCTCGGGGTCGGTCAGCAGCTTGACCCCCTGCGGCAATTCGATGTTGCTGGCGTGCAGCGATTCGTCGAGTTTCAGCTCGCCGACACGCAGTTCCAGCTTCTCGGGAATGGCGATGGCCAGACACTCGATCTCGACCGTGTGGTGCGATTGCTCGAGGTGGCCCCCCTCTTTCACGCCCGGCGCTTCGCCGCGGAGGATGACCGGCACCTCGATCTGCAAACGCTCGTCCGCCGAGACGCGGGTCAGGTCGATGTGCAGGATATGCGTCCCGAACGGGTCCCATTGCAACTCGCGAATGAACGCCTTTTCCTTCACCGCGCCTTCCAGGTCGACGACGCGGGCACCATGCCGCAGCGCCGCGCTGAGCTGATCGGCGGCCACCTTCAGGCTGAGCGTCTGTTCGCCGTGCCCGTAGAGTACGGCCGGCACGCTGCCGGCGTTGCGCAGGCGGCGATTATTGCGTTTGCCGTGCGATTCACGCTTTTCAACCTTCAATGCTTCGGACATCGATCCATTCCCTCGTGGCCCATCCGTCGTGGCGACGGCCTGCAATCCGCTGTGTTTCGTGGTCGCGACCGATCCTGGCCGCCTTCGTCTGCCCGCCTGGCAGAGGCCGTACGTGAACGGGCGGCCCAACAGAGCCCTCCCGGGACGGCGCGAATCTCGCCATTTTGGCGGAAATTGGCCGGAATGCAACCCCGCCTTGCGGCTTTGATGCCGCATCGACGACGGGCCAGGTGACTGAGGGGGGATCCGTCGGACCACGACCGCTGGCGTATCCCGGTTTTGGCCAAGATCCCAGGCTCGAGCCGACATTCAGTCGTTGATGAGCTCTCCCTTTTTGGCGATCGACGCCTCGATCACCTGGATGGCGGACTCGGCCACCGACTTGATTTGGTATTCGAGCGATTCATCCGCGTTGTTCAGAGGGGGTTCGAGAGGGGATGAAGCAAAGGTTTTGAGAATCGGCAGAGTCGCCGCGGCTCGGGCGTCGAAGAACTGCAGGTAAAAGGCCGCCTCGCGTCTGGCCCGAAGATCATTTCCTTCAAGCACTTCGATCATTGTTCGCACGGTGGTCTCGGCATCGCCGTCAATCGCCCAAAGGGCCCAGGCGGCCACGGCGCGTACTTCGCCCACCGGATCGTCCAGGAGAGTTCGCAATCGCGGGACAGCGTCGGCCAGCTTCCGCTCGCCGACGCATCCAACGGCCCATTTACGGAACTGGCTATCGCGCTCGTCGAGGCCCGCGAGAAAGATTCTCTCGGCCGCCGGGTGCCGCTGGTTCGACTTGCGGACGATTTCCTGAAGTGCAATCAACACGGCGTAGCGTATGCCAGTGTCAGAATCGTTTGACTGCTCGGCAATCGCATCGATGGATGGGACCGCGTCGGCCCCCATTCGTCCCAGGGCGCCCAGGGCAGAGATTCGTTCCGTCCGCTGCACCTCGGGAACAATGTGACTAATAAGCGCCGTCCGCGACTGCTCCGTGACAGGTCGGAATCGGGCCAAGGCTTCGGCCGACTTGTGCCGCCACCCTCTAGGTGAGCGGCGATCCTTCAGGATTCGGATCAACTCAGCTTCCGCTTCGGCACGGTCGGGCAAACGTGCAAGATTCGCATAGATCACGTCGCTCCATGACCAGGTGACAATCACGCGCGATCGCGGCATTTCGGAATCGAGAAGATACTGCACCGCTGCCACGGGGTTTGATGGCGGAACAATGACATTTTGGATGTGTACCTCGACTTCGGCCCCTGCCAACGCGACGCGATGCTTCAGCAGCAGCGGAGGTTTTTCTTCGCGCTCCTGCCGCGCGTTAGGACGGTCGACGCTTTCGACGCGGATCAGGCAAGGACCCTCGGGCACTGGACCAGCGGTGAAATTTCCCTCGCCATCGACGATGGCGGCATCGTAGGTGCGATATTCGAACTCGTCGCCCGTCTCGGCTCCCACTTCGATCGTGGCGATAAGAAGATCCGCATCGCGCGGATCGAGCGCCTTAGCATCTCGCTCCATGTGGCCGACAATGCGGGTTCCCACGGGGCTGCCGATCCGCACCCTTTGGATTTCGCCGTCGGCGGCCGAGACGCTGAATTCCGCGAGCGTGACGTGCGCGCTATACGAAAGCAGCCCGTTTTGCAGTTGCTTTACAGCGTTGACGAGGAATCGGCCCGGCGGAAACCGTCCTTGTGCTCGGCGCGACTCGTCGAGGTTTATCTCGATCGTGGATCGCAAGTGCAGTTGATGATCGATCTCGCCAACGGGCGAGACGTAGAGCCGCGACCCGACAAGATCGATGTCGCGCGCCAGTTCGAAGTTCACCACCTGGCGCTCGGGCAACCGTAACATCAATTCCGTACGGTTCGCGGGAAGTTCGATGCCCCACGTTTCGCCGCCGACGGCGAACATGAGCCGGGACGCCAGCGGGTCGCCGCGCAAGCGAAAGCGCCCTTCACGGTCGCTGACCGCCAGATTGCTGAGATACAGGTCCTCGACGTAACGATCGGATCGCGAGAGCAGCAGATGCGAATCAGCCAGCGGCATTCCCTGGTGGTCGGCCAGGCGACCAGTGATCGTCTTCGTCGCCCAGCTCTCGGGCGCTTCACGCGAGAGGACGTGATTTGTGCCCCAAGGGGTCAGGAGCGGCTCGAAGGGTTTGAGGTCAACGGGGCCCGCATCAACATCACCGCGGGCCAAGGGCGCCGCCGAGGTAGCAGTGATGAGGAGGAACGCGACGATCGCTATTCGCCGTTGCATGGCCGTCTCCACGTCCGCAGGCAACCGCACGACCCTTCACGCGTCACACAAACAGCCGGCTCACCGATTCGTTACGGTGGATGCGCTTGATCGCCTCACCCAAGAGGGGCGCCACCGTCAGCACGTTGATCTTCGCGGGTCCTTTCTCGGGCGGCGGCGCCGCCAGGGGAATCGTATCGGTGATGATCAGGCTTTCGATCGGCGACGCTTGCAGCCGCTCGATCGCCCCGCCGCACAGCACGCCGTGCGTGGCCGCTACGAAGATTTTCTTGGCCCCGGCGTCGTGCAGCTTCTGGGCGGCGCCGCAAATGCTGCCGGCGGTACTGATCATGTCGTCGAACATCAGGGCCACTTTGCCGGCCACCGGCCCGCCGATGATGTTTTCCTGGCGTGTTTTTTCGGCGCTGCTGCGCCGCTTGTCGACGATGGCCAGCCGGCCTCCCAGGCGCTTGGCATGGCCCAGGGCCCGCTTGATGCTCCCTTCGTCGGGGCTGACGACGACCATGTCGTCTTCGTCGATCCCCATCTTCAAGAAGTAATCGTTCAGCACCGGCGCCGCGTACAAGTGATCGACCGGAACGTCGAAGAACCCTTGAATCTGCGCGGCGTGCAGATCCATCGTCAGCACGCGATCGGCCCCGGCCCGCGTGATCAGGTTGGCCACCAGCTTGGCCGTGATCGGCACGCGCCCCTCGTCCTTGCGGTCCTGCCGGGCATAGCCGTAATAGGGCATGACGGCCGTCACGCGCTCGGCACTGGCGCGCTTGCAACTCTCGATCATGATCAAGAGTTCCATCAGGTTGTCGTTCACCGGCGGGCAGGTGGGCTGCACCAGAAAGACGTCTCGGCCGCGGACGTCTTCGTCGATTTTGCAGGAAATCTCGCCGTCCGGGAAATTCCCCATCGAAATCGCCCCGATCGGCAGGCCCAAGTACTCGCAAATACGTCGGGCGAGCGCTGGATTCGCGCGACCGCTGAAGATCTTCAAGCCGTTCATGGTATCGCCACCTTCCCGCGCGCTCTCGCCCTGTGACTGAAAAGCAGGCGAGACGCCTGCACCACAACCCGCGGCAGAAATCCGCCCCGCTCGGCAGAACTCTGCCCACCCTCACCCTTAAAGTATACGGCCCCGACGGTTCGCCAAGTGGTTTACTGCTTCTCTTGTTACTGCTTATCCAGCCCGTCGCGAATCGACTGTTCGACGATGTGCAGTTCATCCATCGTGTTCACGCCCAGGGCCTCGATCGGCTTCAAGACCGGGAGGGCCAGCACCAGCTTGCCGTCCCGCTTCATCAGGCCCGGGCAATCCGTGATGTAATACTCCCCCTGGGCATTATCGGGACGCAGCTCTTCGAGGGCCGCCAGCAGGGCGCGGCTGTCAAAGACGTAGCAGCTCATGTTCACTTCGGTCAGCTGACGCTGCTCGGGAGTGGCGTCTTTTTCTTCGACAATGGCGAGAAATTCGCCGGCGGCGTCGCGCACGATGCGTCCCAGCCCGTGCGGATTTTGCTTGTGAATCGTGCCGATGATGCACGCCGGCCTGCGCCGCTCGTATTCGGCCAGCAGCTTGCCGAGCGATTCGGCCTGCAATAGCGGCGCATCGCCGGTGACCACGGCCACCGGACCATCATGCTGCGCCAGCAGCGCGCGGCACATCATCACGGCGTGGCCGGTGCCGTTTTGTTGTTCTTGCAAGACGAAGGTCAGGTTCGGCCGACCGCTGAGGGCCTTTTTCACATCCTCGGCGCGGTAGCCGACGACGACAGCCACCTGGTCGAAACCCACCTGCGCCAGGGAATCGAGTACGTATTCGATCATGGGCCGGCCAAGGATTTCGATCAGCACCTTGGGAAGCTCGCTTTTCATGCGAGTTCCCTTGCCGGCAGCCAGCACGACGGCAATTTTGCGGGTCATAGGCTTCCTGGAATACGATGCTGACAGGGAGGGAATACGTTGCGACCGTCCAATCTTGGCATGAAACGCGCGGGGCCGCCAGTCATCGCTCCGGTAGCCGTTGGCGCATCGCACCTGTGGCGCGACAGCTGGTTCACAAAGGGCCAGTGTCCGGTGCGTTTGACAGCCGAGCCGGCACTTCTAAAATAGGACTTTTCTAAATTGGGGGGAGTGTTTCTCGTGAGCAGGACGGTCGCCGCAAATGGCATGTCCGGCAGCAAACCCTTAGACCGCGCGATCGAAAAGGCCGACGTCCTGATCGAGGCCTTGGAGTGGATTCGCAAGTTCCGCGGTAAGGTCGTCGTCATCAAGGTCGGCGGCAGCGTGATGGAAGACCCCAACGCGCTGCGACATCTGTTGCTCGACATCGTCTTCATGTCCACGGTCGATGTGCGCCCCGTGGTGGTCCACGGTGGCGGCGCCGCAATCAGCCGCGCCATGGACGCGGCCGGTCTGGAGACACGGTTCATTCAGGGCCGCCGCTATACCGACGAAAAAGCTCGCGACATCGTCGAACAAGTGCTGGCCTACGAAACCAACGAGCACGTCGTCAAACGGATCGAAGAACTCGGCGGCCGCGCGGCGCCCTTGAATTTTCGGACCACGAACGTCCTGTTTGGAGAAAAGTTGACCCTCGACGGGCCAGCGGGCGAAGAGATCGATCTGGGCTTTGTCGGGCACGTGACGCGCGTCGATCACGCCACGATCGCCAACCTCTGTTATGCGGGCACCGTGCCTGTGATTCCGTCAATGTGCCTGGACGCCGACGGCGAAAAACTGAATGTGAACGCCGATACCGCGGCCACGGCCGTCGCTCAGGCCTTGGGGGCGGAGAAGCTCGTCTTTCTGAGCGACGTCAACGGCGTCCGCCGCGACAAGAATGATCCCAAGAGTCTGATTGTCTCGCTCACGGCCGAAGAGGCGCAAAAGCTGATCGACTCCGGAGCGATCGAATCAGGCATGATCCCCAAGGTGCAGGCCTGCCTGGAAACGCTCGACCGTGGCGTCCGCAAGATTCACATAATCGATGGCCGCCTGCGTCACTCCCTATTGATGGAAGTTTACACCAGCCGCGGCGTGGGCACGGAAATCGTCAAGTCGCGATAGCCGCTTCGGCCCTCGCGCCAAGCCAGCCATTCGCCGGTCGAAAAAAATCGCGAACCAGTGACGTCGCTTTTGGTGTCTGTTCATTTTTGCCCGCAAAATCATTCATTTCGAAACGCCCGCCCTCTGTCGACTTAGAGGAGACGAAACGTGGCCACAGCCAGCGCGACTTCGGCCGAGATCATCGAGCTGTTCAAACGCTACGTGGTGCCCAACTACACCCGCTACCCGATCTGCCTGGTGCGCGGCGAAGGGAGTTACGTGTGGGACGCCGAGGGGACGCGTTACCTCGATTTCTTTCCCGGCTGGGGCTGCAACTTGCTGGGGCATTGCCCCGAGCCTGTCGTCAAGGCCGTGCAGGAACAAGTCGCCACGCTGATCCACGTGCCCAACACCTGGTACACCGAAGCGCAGGGTCAATGGGCCAAGGCCCTTTCGGAACGCAGCTTTGGCGGGCAGGCCTTCTTCTGTAATTCCGGCGCCGAGGCGAACGAGGCCGCCATCAAGCTGGCACGGCTGCACACGCCGCGCGAGCGATACAAGATCATCACGTTCGAAGGGAGCTTCCACGGCCGCACGTTGGGCGCCACGGCCGCCACGGCGCAGCCGAAGTATCACGAAGGACTCGGTCCGCTGATGGCCGGCTTCAACTACGTTCCTTTCGGCGATCTGGATGCCGTGGCCCGCAAGATCGATGGCGAAACGGCCGCCATCATGGTCGAGCCGGTGCAAGGCGAAGGAGGGATCAACCTGCCGCCGGCCGGATTCTTGCAAGGCCTTCGCAAACTGTGCGACGAGCATGGCCTGCTCTTGATCTTCGACGAAGTGCAGGCGGGCTTCGGACGCACCGGCAAGTGGTTCGCTTATCAGAACTTTGGGGTCACGCCCGACATCATGACCTTGGCCAAAGCCTTGTGCGGCGGGATCGCGGGCGCGGCGCTATTGACCACGCCCGAGATCGCCCCCAGCCTTCGGCCGGGCATGCACGCCGCGACGTTTGGCGGCAACCCGATCGCGGCGCGGGCCGGCATCGCGGCCATCGAAATGATCGAGCAGGAGAATCTGCTCGAGCACGGCCTGGCGATCAGCAAGATCTTTCGCGAGCGGCTCGAGGCGTTGCGCGGCGCATGCGACATCGTGCGCGACGTGCGCGTGCTGGGCATGATGATCGGCGTGGAACTATCGATCGATGGCACGGCTGTCGTCAAAGCCTGCCTGGAAAAAAATCTGTTGATCAATTGCACCCATGGCACGGTGATCCGGCTGCTGCCGGCCCTGAACCTTTCGGCCGAGCAGGCGCAGCAAGGCTGCGAAATCCTGGCCGAGGCGATCAAGGCCCAAGCCCGATAACGATCGACGAGCAGCAAGGGGAAGTGCGGCACAGATGAGACATTTGCTTACGCTGGCGGATCTGAAAAGTGGCGAGATCGAGCGGATCTTCGCCATCACCGAAGACCTGAAGACCAAGTATCAGAACGGTCTGCGCGAGGCACTATTGCCGGGGCGCGTCATGGCGCTCTTGTTCGAGAAGCCCTCGCTGCGCACGCGCGTCAGCTTCGAGGCGGGCATCATCAACCTGGGCGGACACAGTCTGTTCCTGGGGGACGACGTCGGCTGGGGCTCGCGCGAATCGATTTCTGATTTCGGCCGCGTCCTCTCGGAATATGCCGATGTGGTCGTGGTTCGCACCAAAAGCCATGACAAGCTGGTCGAATTGGCCAAGTTCTGCAAATGTTCGGTGATCAACGGTCTCACGGATCTCGACCATCCCTGCCAGGCGTTGGCCGATTTGTACACACTGCGAGAACTTGTGGGCTCGTTGGCCGGAGAAACGCTGGCCTTCATTGGCGACTGCAACAACGTGGCCCGCAGCCTGGCGATGGGGTGCGGCAAGACGGGCATGCGGTTCGCCATTGCGGCGCCGAAGGAATACCAGTTCGACGCGGCATTTCTCAAGTCGCTCAAGCACGAGGTTCCGGACCTCGACTTGCTCATCACCACCGACCCGCATGAGGCGGTCAAAGACGCCGCCGCGGTGTACACCGACGTGTGGACCAGCATGGGGCAGGAAGCAGAGTCGGCCGTCCGCCGGAAAGCTTTCGCCAGCTACCAGGTGAACGCGGCCTTGATGAAGCGCGCCCCGAGCGACGCGTACTTCATGCACTGCCTGCCCGCGCATCGCGGCGAAGAAGTCACCGACGAAGTGATCGACGGCCCGGCAAGCATCGTGGTGGCGCAAGCGGCCAATCGGCTGCACGCGCAAAAGGGCATCCTGGCCTGGCTACTAGGTGCACAAGGCCAGCCGCGCGAGTAGCGACGTGGTTCGAGGAATACTAAAGCGCATCGCCTTGCATTTCAGTTCGTTGAGCTGACCATCGAATTTCCTCGAAAGCAAGCCCCTTTGCCAAACTAACGGGGAAAGCCGAAATGATGAGCCCGCGCCCAGTTCATCCTTGGCAACCGCCGAGGAGCGAATATGCAGTGCTGTGGCATGGATGCACCGAAACAGATAAGGACAACATCGAAGCAAACGGCATTCAACTGCAGTCCTGCCGCGGCTGGACCGACTTCGGACAAGGCTTCTACACGATGACGCGAAAGTCTCAGGCAATAAAGTGGGCCTGGATCGTCTACTATCGTTGGCGGAGCAAAAACAACCCCCAGCAACAGAATCGGCCCGTCATCCTCAGGTTCCGCCTTCGCCGCTATTCGACTGCGAAGCCACGCTCCCCTTTCGATCGTGGATTGGATGGTTTGCGTTCATTGCATTTCGTGCGCGGCGACTTCGATAACGAAGACTATTGGAGTTTCGTGCAGCATTGCCGACAAAGTCCCCGAGGCGGACCGCCACGAAACCATCTTTGTCCGCACGACTGGTACGAAATGGTCGCAGGACCAGTCGCAGCACGATGGGACGATCGTGCAGTTCTTCCTGATGCAGATCAGTTCAGCTTCCATCCGGGAGGGATAGACTTGCTAAACGCTCGCATTAAGCACGGTATGGGTGCTGGCAAAACGCGCGGGAATCAGGCATCCTATAGTTGGGAGCCCTTGGTGTAACGGGTGGAGGATGCACATGTTACCGCACGCCGGGATCGTAGCGTTCTGGCAGTCCGTCGAAAAGGCACTGGTCGAGAGACATAAACTCGACAACGATCGCGCACGTGCGGCGATTCACGATTTCGTTGTTGCGCTCGAAGGCCACGACGCAGAGGAGATGATCTACCACGAAGACCCCGACGAAGTCGCCGACATCGTCGCGGGAGGCTACGTCGCTGGATTTCGCGATCCGAAGGGAAGTTCGCCGGCGGCGTAAGCAAAAGCTGCTCCTGCCGATTTGCGGCCTCCTCGCGATTCGCAGCAGTGAATTGTTGTTGTAATGCGACTTATTGCGTCCGGCGTTTCAAATGGGCTTTGATGAATCTGCCGAAGGCCCCGGAAAACTCGCAACTTTGCGGAATCGGTGACGGCCCATTGTTCATCCCGGACTCAATAACTCAACCGTGTATTTTCTTCAACACGTTTCAGGGTCGGTATAACATGCCCAACGATCATGCCGTTTCGCGCCGCAGTTTTCTGGCCGCTACTGGTACCGCCACCGCCGCCGTGGCCTGGACCGCGCAGAGCTACGCCAAGGTGATCGGCGCGAACGATCGCATTCGCATCGGATTCATCGGCGCGGGCGGCATGGGCGGAGCCCACCTCGGCGCGATCAATCATCTGAAAGGGCCCGACAATGTCGAGGCCGTGGCCGTGGCCGATTGCTGGCTATCGCGTGCCCAGAAGGGTGCCTCGACGGTCGGCGCGCCGCAGTCGATGCAGGACTATCGCAAGCTGCTGGATATCAAGGAAATCGATTACGTCACGATCGCCACGCCCGAGCATTGGCACAGCCGGATGACGGTCGACGCCTTGGACGCCGGCAAGGCCGTGTACTGCGAAAAGCCGATGACGCACTCGATTCCCGAGGCGCAGGAGGTGCTCAAGAAGCAAAAAGCCACGGGCCTGGCCGTACAAGTCGGCGTGCAGGCCATGGCCGACGACAGCTACTCCTCGGCCGCCAAGGCCATTGAGGAAGGCGTACTCGGTCAGGTCGTGCAGGCCCAGATCGAGTACGTGCGCCGCTACGACAAGCAAGGTCCGTGGCGCGATCCCGATATCAACGATGGCACGCCGCAGCCGAATGATCTGGATTGGAACGCCTGGCTCGGCAAAGCGCCCAAGTGTTCTTGGAACCCGCATCATTATTTCGAGTGGCGCTGCTACTCGGCCTACTCCGGCGGTATCTGCACCGACCTGTTCATCCACCGCATCACGCGAATCATGAAGGCGTGCAACCTCACCTATCCGCGCCGCGTGGTCGGCATGGGCGGAATCTGGCAATGGCCCGACGGCCGCGACCTGCCCGACAATTTCGAAATGATCTGCGAATACCCGCGCGGCATGACCGTGTACGTGCTGGGAACGATGAGCAACCGGGTGCCGGTCGATCATTTGATCCGCGGCTATCGCGCGACGATGTTCTTTACGCCCACCGGTTGGGTCGTGAAGGACAAGGACGGCAAGGTCCTGGCGACCCACACCAAGACGGGCGGCGAAGACATCGTGCCGCACCACTCGAACCTGCACCGCCATTTGCGCACCGGCGAGCCTTTGAACTGCCCTGTCGAGCTGGGCATGGCCGGCGTCGTGGCCGTGAACATGGCCAACGAATCGTGGCGCACGAGCCGGGTGATGGGCTGGGATACCGTGAACGAAAAGATGGTGCCGGCCGACACGCTCCCACTGAGCCACTCGCCTGATCCAGGCGCCACGGCGGGCTGAAAAAGCCATGCGGCGGCGCGCGGGTTGCGCTTTCGCCTAATGCGGAGTCATTTGGTTGCAGACGGCGAAATAGATCACGCCGGCCAAGATGATCGCGCCGCCGAGCGCGGCCCCTATCGCGATCACGAACCAGGTCGAACCCATCCATTTTTCGAACGCACCGCCGCCGCGGCGCTTCTTCGGCACCGCCAGCGGCGTGCCTTGATCGAGCGGCGCCAGCTCTCCGGCCGGCCCTTTCAGCGTGGCGCCGGCCAATAGATCGTCGAGCGTGTCCCCCGCGCTCGTCGAAGGGGGCGCACCGAGCACCTCATCCAGAATCGACGATGGTCGCCCGGCGACGGCGGTCGCCGCGGCCGGTTGTGCAGGCCGCGCGCCCGGCGCGCTTGCCGGCTTCTTGGCCGTGGCCGCGATCGGCTGCTGCGGCGCCGGCGTACGGGTGCCGTGATGCGAAGGAGCTTTGCTCGGCGCCGCCGGCTTGCTCCCCGGAGACGACGTCTTTTGCGGTGCGTGCTCGCCGGGCTTTGCGGCGCCGGGGAGCGGCGCGAGCTTGGGACTCGAGCCGGGCTTGGCCGTAGCGGGCTGACTCGGGGGCTGCGCGGCCTTTACCGGCGCCGTGGCGTCAGCAGGCTTGTCCGTACCGGTGGCCGCGGCAGGCGCCGGCGACTTCGTGGGGGCTTTCTTGGTGTCGTCCTCGAGCGGAGCGAGTGTCAGTTCGTCCTCGTCGATGACTGTCGGTGCCGGCGGCGTTTGCCCGACGGCCCGCCGTGCTAGATCTCCCAACCGCGCCCACGAACCGCTCGACGTCGGCCCCTTCGGCGGAGTATCGGTCGCCGCTAGCCCGCCGTGACCGCCGTGACCTGCCAGCCAGCGCGTGAGTGCTTCGACCACTTCGTCGGCCCGCTGATAGCGCTGCTCGCGCCGCTTGGAGGTCATCTTGTAAAAGATGTTGACCAGATCCTCGGGCACGTCGGGGCGCTGTTTGCGGATACTCTCGGGCTGCTGCGTCTGGTGCATCAAGAGCCGCTGCGTACACGTCCCTTCGGGGAAGGGAGGATGCCCGGTGAGCGCGAAGTACAGCGTGCAGCCCAGGCTGTAGATATCCGCGCGGCCGTCGACGGTGTGGCTGTCGATGGCCTGCTCGGGCGCCAAATAGTCGACCGTGCCCAACACCTTCTCGTCGTGCGCGATGGTGAGCGAGGCCTGGTCGTCGTTCGAGATCTGGGCCAGCCCCATGTCGAGAATCTTGGCGATTCCTTTGACTTCGATGAGAATGTTGGCCGGCTTGATATCGCGGTGAATCAATCCCACCTGATGCGCATGTGCCAGGCCGGACGCAGCCTGCCGGATATACTCGGCGGCAAGTGTAGGCGACAGCGGTCCATCGGCCGCGACGAGCACCTGCAGGTCACGCCCTTCGACGTATTCCATCACCAGATAGTGGGTGCCCTCGTGTTGATCGACGTCGTAGGCGCGAACGATGTTAGGATCGTCAAGCGCGGCGGCGGCGCGCGCTTCGCGATGGAAGCGTGCCAGATACGACGTGTCGTTGACTTTGGCGGCGGGCAGCACCTTGATCGCGCGGCGCACGCGCATCACGACATGCTCGGCGAGATACACGCTGCTCATCCCACCGGTACCCAGGTGGCCCAACAGCTTGTAGTTGCCGAGGAAGAAACCCTTATGGCGGCCTTCGAGCAGCTTGTCGCTTTGCCACTTGGTGAGTAATCCGCGGTCGACCAGGAAGGCGCAGAGCGCGTGCGCATCAGCGGCCGATCGATCCGCCGCTTGCCGTTCGAACTCTGCCAGCGCGGCCTCGAGCTGACTTTGCTCGATCAATCCGCTACGGCGCACCAGGTCAACAAACGTATCGGTACTCATGCTCCAGTCAGTCGTTAACCCTAACTGGACTCAACCGTCGACAGCCCCGCGCCGTCGATCGATCGAACCACGCAATATCCGGGAATGGCCGCACATTGATCGTCGGCCGTGCGCAGTGGTCAGCACATTGCCGGAATGTTAGCGAATCGCGCCAAATCAAAACAGTCTTTGGACGCCAAAAAACAGCCGAAATCAATCATTCGAGATGAGAAGCCGCCTCCCTATCATCTTAAGCAATCATCGTGCCAGTACCAAGAAAAAACCCGGCCACATGACGTTACAGAGGGAGCATTCTGAACGCCACTTCAGGCGCGGGCAAAGACGCACGCCGCCCTGTTTCGCGCGCTAAGCACTGCCCCCTTCGCCTCCCTCGGCACAGTCATTTGAACAGCCAGAGTGAAACATCTCGCGAGCCGCGCGGCCCCACCGACTCAGCGACCAAACGTCCGTCGGTGCGAGCCTACTCTCCCCTCGAATTGGCGGATCAGGCATAATCGCGACGGTCCCAAGAGCCAGCGGTCGGATGACCGCGCTCGGGCCGCCGGCAGCGACCAAAAATTTGTTGCCGTAACTGTTTGAGGCGATCGTTAGCGCTATTATCATCGTGGGAAGGAGTAGGGCGACGGTGCGAATGGGCGACATCGTGAAAACTCCCCACATTTCCTTTCGGCAGTTCTGCCTGTGGCAAGCGTAACGAAACTCCGCGATGACCTGGCTGCATTGCGGATTGACCGGTCGAACCGCTCGCGATCCTCGAGCATTGGGCCGTGGCTTGTTCTAACGGTAGTCCTGCTTTTAGTGGCGACGACCGGCGCGGCCTACTTCCTGCTCAACCAGCGGCTGGCGGGCGTCATCGCTGTGAAGGTCGACACCGTGCGGCTCGTGTCGCCGGCGCAGATGAACACGGTGCTGACCGCCACAGGTTATTTGGAATCCCGACAGCAGGCCGCCGTGGGTGCGAAATCGGCCGGCCGCGTCGCCCGCGTCCTCGTCGAAGAAGGCGACAAGGTCCGCGCGGGCGATCTGCTCGCGGAGCTCGAACATTCGGACCTCGATGCCATCCTGGCTTCGAAGCAAGCGCAGGTGAAATACGCGGAAGCCGTGGCAGCCGAAGGTCAGCGCACCGCATCGCAAAAAGAGCGAGACTTCGCTCGCGAGCGCGCACTCTTCGATCGCAAGGCCGGCACCCAGGCGGCGCTAGAAGGCGCCGAGACCGATTTCCATACGGCGTCAGCTCGCGCGGCGGCCATGGCAGCCAATGTCGCCGTGGCTGAAGCGCAAGTGCGCGAAGCCCAGGAGGCGATCGCCAACCTGAAGGTCTACGCCCCCTTTGCCGGCACCGTCGTGACGAAGGATGCCGAGGTGGGCGAAACGATCATGCCCGGCGGTATGGGGCTGGCCTCGGGGCGCGGCTCGGTGGCGACACTCGCCAATCTTGAGCAACTGGAAGTCGACACCGACGTAAAGGAAGACTACCTCGGACAATTGGAAAAGGGTCAGCCGGCCGAGGTGTCGGTCGATGCCGTGCCCAACCGTCGCTACCAGGGGCGCCTGCGCGAGATCATTCCCATGGGCGACCGCACGCGCGGCATCGTGAAGGTGAAGGTCGCGATCGTCGACCCTGACGAGCATCTGTTTCCTGACCTGAGCGCCACGGTACACTTTCAGCCGGCCCGGTCCGAGCGCGCGGCCGACGCCGATCAGAAGCGCATGTACTTGCCAATTTCGGCCGTAGTCACCAAGGACAGCCGCGACTTCGTCTGGCGGCTGGAAAAAGATCACGTGGTGCAGGCCCATGTCACCACCAGTGGCGAACCCAAGGACGATCTGATCCGCGTCGAAGGCAGCGTCAAGGGAGGAGATCGCATCGTCGTCGATCCGCCCGCCGAGCTAATCAATGGCGCGCGGGTGCGAATACTCGAATAGTTTCTGTTGCGAGCGGGAGAGGCGTCGCAGGTCTCGACGGGGAGCGAGCGGCGGCGCTATGCAAAACATCAGGCTCCTCACCGACGTCTCTGTTTCGGAGGCGGCGCCGATTCTCTCGGAGGTTACTCATGACCCCTGGCGCTGAGCGGGCAGTGGTCGAGCTGCGCGGTATCTCGAAGGAATACATGCGCGACAAGATTCACGTCCCCGTGCTTACCAATACGAACCTCGATATCCCCAAGGGCGAATTCGTCGCGGTGATGGGCCCCTCGGGATCGGGCAAGTCGACGCTTCTTAACCTGTGCGCGGGGCTCGATCGTCCCACGACAGGCACGATCACCGTGGCCGGCACCGAGCTGAACCAACTCTCGGAAAGCAAGCTCACGCGCTGGCGCTCGCAGCACCTGGGCTTCATCTTCCAGCTTTACAATCTGATGCCCGTACTTACTGCGTTTGAGAATGTCGAGCTGCCGCTGTTGCTGACGTCCCTCTCGCGCCGGCAGCGCGCCGAGCACGTGCAAACGGCCCTGCGCATCGTCGGACTGTCGGAACGTATGGACCATTATCCGCGGCAGCTTTCCGGCGGGCAGGAGCAGCGCGTGGCCATTGCCCGAGCGCTGGTCAACGATCCGGTGCTGCTGTTGGCGGACGAACCGACGGGCAACCTCGATGCCGCGGCGGCGCAGGAGATTCTCGACCTGCTGCAACAACTGAACGAAGAGTTCGAGAAGACGATCGTCATGGTCACGCACGACCCGAGGGCGGCGCGCCGCGCCCACCGCATGCTGCACCTGGAAAAGGGAACGTTCGTCGAAACCGAGCTCGACGCGCTGGAGGCCGCCGGATGAAGTTCCTCCCTTACATCTTGCGGAACGTGATGCGCAACAAGCTGCGCAGCGTATTCACGGGCCTGTCGATCGCCGTCAGCCTGTTCCTGGTCACGGTGATGTATGCGTACGTGAACATGCAAGACGAAACCGCCGTCGAATCGCTCAAGTATGCGCGGATCGTGGTCACGGCCAAGCAGGGGCTCACCTTTCCCGTCCCCATCGCGCATGTCGATAAGGTCAGCTCGATACCGGGCGTGAAAACCGTGGTGCCGCTGGCCTGGTTCGGCGGCAAGTACAAGGATGACAAAATCCCGTTCGCGCAATTCGCCACCGATCCGGAACACGTCTTCGAAGTCTTCTCCGAGTTTACCGTTCCGCCCGAGCAGTTGAGCGCCTGGCAAAAGGATCGCACGGGCTGCGTGGTGGGTGAGAAAATCGCTCGCAAGCGCGGTTGGAAAGTCGGCGACAAGATCGTGCTCAAGGGGGACATCTACCCGGTGAATCTTGAGCTGTCGATCGACGGCATCTATACCGGCCCGGCCAGCTCCGACCAGGAGATGCTGTGGTACCACTACAAGTACCTGGACGAACTGCTGAAGCAGGCCCGCTCGCAGATGGCGGGCAACGCCGGCACGATGTTCATCAAGGCGCAATCGCCCGAGGGCCTGGCCGACTTGATGCCACAGATCAACGCCCGGTTCGCCAACTCGGAAAGCCCGGTGCGGGCCATGACCGAACAAGCTTTCCGGCAGATGTTCACCGAAATGCTGGGGAACGTGCGGGCGTACATTCGCAACGTCGCTCTGGCGGTCGTGATTTCGCTCGTATGCGTGGCGGGCAACGCCATGGCCATGTCGCTGCGCGAGCGCACGCGCGAAGTCGCGGTGCTCAAAGCGATCGGCTTCTCGCGCGCGATCGTGCTGTTCCTGGTGCTGGTCGAGGCCGTGGTGATCGCGGTCGGCGGCGGGCTGGTCGGCGTGATGACCGCGCGGCTCTTGTTCTCGTTCAGCGACGTCACGCTCAGCGGCATCCCCGGCTTCAACGCCTTTTACGTTCCGTGGTCCACCGTCACCTTCGGCCTGCTCTTGGCGGCCGGCGTGGGGCTGGCCAGCGGCATCGTGCCCGCCTGGCGCGCGGCACAAATTTCGGTCGTGGATGGTTTACGCAGAGTCGTTTAGCAGGAACAAATCGTGGTTCCCATCAAGTACAACATTCGCAGCTTACGCGCCCGCTGGGTTAGTTCGTTGATGACCGTGCTAGGCACCGGGCTCGTCGTATGGGCTTCGATTCTCGCCTTCGGGCTGGCCGACGGGTTGGATCACACGCTGGAAGTTTCGGGCGAGCCCTTGGATCTGGTCGTGATGCGCAAGGGAGCCACGGCCGAGACGAACAGCATCGTCAACGAATCGGCCGCGCGCGAGCTGGAGACGCTCGAAGGCATCGCCTCGAACGCCGCGGGCGACAAGCTCTGCTCGCCCGAGCTGGTCGTCGTCGTCAACACGGCCCGCCGCGGCGACAGCGGCAACGGCAACATGATCGTGCGTGGCGTGACGCCCGTCGCCAAGGAATTGCGCAACAACTTCCGCCTGGTGGCCGGACGAGAAAACAAGCCGGGACTGCGCGAAGCGATCACCAGCCGGCAAATGGCCAATCGGTTCCAAGGCGCCGGACTCGACGAAGATCTGGATGTCTTCGGCAACACGTTCAAAATCGTGGGCCTGTTCGAATCGGGCCACGGGGCCACCGAGTCGGAGATATGGACCGACCTTGAAGTGCTCGGGCAAACCACGCGCCGCGAAGGGGTGCGCTCCTCGATGCAAATCCGTGCCAACAGCGCCGACGACGCGCACCGCTTGCTCGATCGCATCGCCAGCGACGAGCAGTTCGGCCTGGCAGCCCTGGCCGAGCCTGACTATTTCGCCGATCAGGCCAAATCGGGGATGGCCATCAAGATCGTCGGCCGGTTGATCGCCATCATTCTCACCGTCGGCGCCATGTTCGCCGTTGCCAACACGATGTACGCTGCCGTGGCTTCCCGGGCCCGCGAAATCGGCACGCTGCGCGCCCTGGGCTTCAACCGCCGCACGGTCCTGTTTTCGTTCTTGATCGAATCGCTGGCCCTGTGCTTGCTCGGCGGGCTAGCCGGCTGCCTGGGGGCGCTACCGCTCAACGGGCTCTCGACGGGCACAGCCAACTGGGCCACGTTCAGCGAGCTGACTTTCGCCTTCCGCTTTGGCCCGGCGGTCTTGCTGCAAGCCGTGATCCTGGCCGCGCTGATGGGAACCGTCGGCGGCCTGTTCCCGGCGATACGCGCCACGCGGATGAAAATCGTCGACGCGCTGCGCGAAATCTGAAGCAACGCCGCTTTTGCCCATTTGCGAACGCCGCAGTTGTCCGGGCAGAAGAACGAACGTCGTCACTTCTTGTGCAAGAACGCGCGACCTTGCCGCGCGGCTTCGCTGTCGGGCTGGTCGTCGATGATCTTTTGGATGGCGGTGCGGGCTTTTTCGCGCACGGCCGGTTTTGGCGACCTGGCCAGCTCGCGCTGTTTCTCGAGTTGCTTCATCGCCGTGACTTCCTTGCGTAGCGCCGGATCCTTACCCAGGTCGCGCCGCGCGGCGGCGGCCTTGTCGCCCGCAGGGTATCCGGCATACGTCTCGGCCGCCGCCGTGTAGCGCTGGTAAGCCCGTAACTTGTTTCCTTCCTCGGCGCTTTTCGCCGCGGCTTCCAGGTCGCGACCACTACGCTGTTCGACGAACGCCGACAGTTTTTGCCCCGCGGCTTTCAATTCGGGCTTGCGCGAGCTGAGCGCCTTGGCGATCGCCGGCCGCGCGTCGGTGAATTGACAGAACTCCAGGCTCCGCCAGGCGGGCATCAAATCGTCCGGGATATCCGCCGGATCGACATTCCATTTCGCGCCGCTCAAAGCCCGATCGACCGTCGCCTCGATGTCGGCCCACGAACCGTGTCGCAGGTCGCCGTCGGGCGTCAGATAAGCGACCTGCATCACGTTCTGCAAGCTGATCTCGAGAATGTCGGCCTTGTTTTCGAACGAGCGATCCTGGTCGACGATAATGGGCCAGGTCAGATTCACGCTTCGCGCGTAGGCTTCCACGTCCTGCTTGGTCGATCCGGAGTTCACCGCCACGAACAGAATCGGCTCCTTCTCGTACGCCCGGGCTTTCTCCATGATCGACGGCCAGCGCGCTCGGCAACTGGGGCACGTCTCTTCGAAGAAATAGAGAAACACCGCTTTGCCGCGCAGCGATTCGGCCGAGATCGGATCGCTATTGACCCACACCGGCGGGAACTCGACTTCCTTCGCCGAGGTTTCGCCCGCCACTTCCTGCCCTGAAACGAGCGCGCCGCGCGCAACCATGATGGACAACACCGCTAATAAGGTGTAGCGCATGGCGTACAATCGCTTGGCACAAACCATGACACTGCCCCGTTCCGGAAGGGTTGCGCTGGCCGTCGAAGGGAACCGATACCGCTGGTGGTATCGAGCCGCCAGTTTACCGCGCCGCTGCATGGGCCAACAAAGGCCTGTCGCGCGGATTTCCGGACACACGCTTTACTGGACCGTCCGCCGCACGGGGGGTAGAATACGCCGGGACCAAACATTCGAATTTCAAGCCGGCACTTTGGCCCGTGGAGCGGAGTTTCGCCGAGTGCGCCTGCCCGCTCGCGACGACTGTCGGTTTTCGCACCGCATCCTAATCGTCCACATGTGAGGAGAACGGATCATGTTGCGTCTTTGCGGTCTGTCGAGCGTCGTCGTTTTGGTCTTCGCCGGTGCTCTTTGTGCCGCGGACATCAAGGGTGACTATATGGAGATGCGGACGTGCGACGTTTACACCGGCCCGTGCTTTGCCAACTCGCAAGTTGGTCTGACCGGCCAGCAGGCGATCATGGCTTGGAGCATCGAGAGCGGCAGCTACCAGGATGTCGATCTCAGCGGGAAGAAGGTCGTCATGACCGTGCGTGCGAAAGACACGTTGGGCTTCGGCAGCGGCGTCGTGATTCATCCTGATCCGATTCGCTCGGTGATCCTGGTCGACGCTTCGGCAACGCCCGAGCAGCAGCAGGCGCTAGCGGCCTTTGCCCGCGACCGCGCCGGACGGGTGGCGGGAGACGTCGTGCGGATCGCGGCGCAGCCGATTGACCTGTCGATCGATCACGTCGACATGGTGGCCCGGCTGCAGGCTGGCAAAGAAATCCAGGTCGAGACGCGCAAGCTGGGCAAGACCGATTGCGTCTGCTCGAACGAGAAAACGTTCTATCCGCCGCTCACGAATATCGACAATGCGGCGCCGGCTTACACGATCGACGCGTCGTTTACCGGCCGTGGCCTGAACGCGCAATGGTCCGCGCCGCTGACCCGCAGCGCCTATCTGGGAACGTTCTAGCGCAGGCCGACGGCCCATCATCGAGGGAACCCGCGACGGCACGGCGGCGCGCAGCGGCCATGCCGCCACGTCCGAAGCTGCAGCTCCACGTTTGCTGACCTATAATTCTTCGCGTGTTCGTGACCTCGTTTTTCTTCCAAAGCCATCCTGTTGCCGTGGAGACCAGCCTGTGACGAAGCTTTCCGGATTTTTGGCGGCACTGGGCGTTTGCTTGCTGCTGGGTGTGTCACGTGCGGCCGACGACTACAAGGTCGCCGCGGCCACGCAGAGCGTTCCCGAGGAAGTCGCGGCGGACATCGCCAAGTTGATGACGCCCGAGTCGTACAAGGTCACCAATGGCAAGCGCACGACCTGCGAGCTATGGCTGCGGAGCGCGGTGCCGGTGCAGGCGGACTTTGCCCCCTCGGACACGGTTCTGTATCCATTCGAGGTCGGTCAGTTGGTCGGCGTGGTGCGCTTCGCGCGCAAGACCACCGATTTCCGCAACCAGGAGATCGCCGCCGGCGTCTACACGCTGCGTTACGGCCTGCAACCGGTCGATGGCAACCACGTCGGCACGTCCGAAACGCGCGATTTCCTGTTGTTATTGCCGGCCGGCGAGGACAAGGATCCCGCCAAGCTCGAAATGGAAAACCTGTACAAACTCAGCCGCGACGCCGCGGAAACGACGCATCCGGCCATCATGCCGCTACGGGCCGTTTCGCCTGACTTGGATAAGGCCCCGGCCATGGTGCATGACGAAGCGGCCGAGTTATGGAGCGTGGTCGTCAAAGGTACGACCACCACCGGCAACGAAGACGATCAGAAAGAGAGCAAGCTGATCCAATTGGTCGTCGTCGGACACGCCGCCGAGTAAGAGCGACGCCCGCTCGAGGGGGCGAAGAGGTAACATGCGAGCGTTGTTTCAGCACCGATTGTGGCCGGCCCTCCTGCTCGCAGCCGGCCTGGGCACGTTGTGCCTGTCCGCGACGTCGGGCGAAGAGTTGGCCGTCGACAAATCGTCGAATACGGATCCGGCGGCTAGCAAAGACTTCACGGTCGAGACGCTGCACGGTCGGCTCGTGTGGCTCGGCGAGGCGCTAGCGCGCTTATACAAGATCGAATCCGACGCCGACGCGGCAGAAACGTCGATCGTCTTGGAAACCACCGACGGTCGCCTGGTGCCGCTGGTGAAGGATTTCCGCAGTCGCGGCTTCTGGCTCGATCCCCGCTTGCGCGGCATCGACGTCGAAATGGAAGTGCGACGTTTTGACAAGTCGCCGGCCGTGCAAGTGGTGCGCTGGTACGCGATCCGGCAAGGCCGAAAGTACGAATTGGATTACTGGTGCGATATATGCGCCATTCCCATGTACGAACTGAAGACGTGCGATTGCTGTCAGGGGGAGATTCGATTGCGCGAGCGACCGGTCGAAAAGTAATAACTGTAACAACCGCACCATAATCTCTACCGGGGGGGACGCTGGTCAATTTCTCCTTGTGGGGGGCGCAAGCGCAAGATATATACGTACGTAGGGATTCATAACGATCGGCGAACGTTTGACAGGCCTTTCTCGGTCGATTCTGTCACGCTCGCGTGCGGCGTATTTCACGAGCCGAAAGGCCATTTCAAGGTTCTTCGTTTGTGGCGCATAGCCGCTGCAAGGCGGGCATCGAGGCACACTACCCATGGATCATGGCGAAACGATCGAAATTGCGATGGTCGGCGATCTGACCGACTCGGAAAACGAGCTCAGCAGCCGGCTGCTCGAGGTTCCCCCCGGCGGCACCTGCACTCTGTTCATCGATTCGCCCGGCGGCAGCCCGTACTCGGGCTTGGCGCTGATGTCGTTGATTCTGCTGCGTGGCATTCGCGCGACCGGCATCGTAACCGGCGAATGTTCATCGGCGGCACTCTGGCCCTTTGCCGCATGCCAGCGTCGCATCGTGACGCCTTACAGCGTGCTCTTGTTCCATCCCATGAAATGGCAAAGTGAAGAGCACGTGGGCCTGGCCGAGGCCGCCGAATGGGCACGGCACTTCGGGCAGTTAGAGACCGACATGGATCAGGTTCTGGCCACCTTGTTCAACGTTTCGGACGAGGAAATGGCTCGTTGGATCCGCCCTGGGCGCTACATTGCCGGGCGCGAACTGGCGGCAGCTGGCATGGCCGAGCTGGCAGACCTCAAGGCGCTCGCGCTTTTCGCGAGGAATGGCGCCGTTCGCGGGCGCAAGCGGGCCAAGGCCGATCGCTAGCACACAGCGAACACGAGCAGCGGGTTCTCAGACGCCGCTAGCTGCGTACTCCGTCGCGCGAAAGTGCGCTTGTGACCCATGACAAAATGCCGCGCGGATTAGCGCTTGGTAAGGTCTGTGTCGGCGTAAGTCTTGTTCCCACAATGCTGGCATAGCGATAAATGCCATTGTGTGTGGCGTGCCCTCCCGTTAGTATCCCGCGCCTTTTACCTTTCCAGCGAACCTACGCCCCCAGTCTTTGCAACCTCGCGCTCGCTGCTGCGCCGTGGTAGGCGATCGAGCATGCGCTTGGTTCGAGAGGAGCGCCGCTATGCGGTTGCGCGCGTCCGGGCCCGCAAACCGGGGAATTCGTCCGACGCGCGCCTGGCGGGCGCTTGCGGGGCGAGCCTCCACGGTAAGCGTGGCCTCCTGCGCCGGTACGTCTTCGACGTGGCTGGCGTACGCGCTATTGGCTAGTTTCGCCTGGTTTGCCCTGTCGCGCGCGCACGCATTAGCTGCTGATCCCGTATCACAACCAGGTTCGGCACCGGGGATTGCCGGCGGACAAACTCCGTCGCAGCAGCACCAGGTTCAAGCTCAGTTTCAGGCGCCGCAGACAGCGTCACCGCCGGCGCTGCCTGCACCAGCACCAGGAACGCCGCAGCCCTGGTCGCCGCCGATATTGCCTGGCGGCGTACCGCAGCAGATCCTCGAGGGTGGCCGGCAATTCGATCCGTCGATCATGCCCGCCGCGGCCACGAGTCCGGCTGCGGGTGTCAGCGCTCTTGTACCGATCAGCGGCGCATTGGCAGGCGCTTCACTCAAACCGTTTAATTCCGACACTGTAACAACGCCGCAGCAGCAGCCGGTCCAGCCGCAGCAGCCGCCGCTGGCTTCAGCGACCCCCGCCTCGTACGTCGCACAGGTCCCCGGACAATCGCCGGCGGGAGTTAACCCTGACGACGCTCCGTCACCGGGTCTCGGTCTAACAACGACCGACATCTTGCAACGACTGCAAGCCGCCGAAGCCGAGTTGGCGGCGCTCCGCGAGCAGATGGTGCCGCGCGATCAGCGCCTGGCATCCTTGGAGGACGCCGCCAAGAAAGCCGAGGCCGCCGCCGTGGTGCCCTTGCCACTGATCCGGCTTAGCGGTTTTTTTCAATACGACACCGGCTGGTTCAGCCAGGATATCAACAGCAAGGACGTGCTGGGCAATATCCAAAACGGCACCGGCTTCCGCCGCACCCGTTTGCAAGGGCTAGGCCAGCTCACCGAGTTCACCACCTTCAGCATCGAAATGGACTTCGCTTTCCCCGGCCGTCCCAGCTTCATGGACGTATGGGGTGAGCAAGCCAATTTGCCAATCGTCGGTCACGCCCGCATCGGCCAGTATCGCCAACCGGTAACGATGGACTCGTGGACCAACATCAAGCACCTGGAATTCCTCGAACGATCCGCGCCGTTCATCGCCATGGATCCCTTCCGCCGCGTCGGCATCATGGGCTGGGACAACAGCGATGATGAGCGCACGATGTGGGCTTACAGCTTGTTCGGCACCGGCTTCACGTTCTGGAACGGCGGCTCGAGTCAGGTGTACAGCACCGAAGGCAACGACAACCGCTTCGGCACGCAGCTGGGGGATAGTGGCGGAATTTCCTTCGCGACGCGCGCCACGCATCTGCTCTATTACGATCCAAATCCGAATCCCTTGGCCCGAGACCGCTATTTGCTGCACGTCGGCGGCGGTTACCTGTTCGGCGAACTCGGCGGCGAAGGGACCACCGGAACCAATGCGAAAGCGTACGAAGCGCGCACCATCCCAGAATTCTTCGTCGGCGATCAGGCGGGCGGATTCTTGACCGCGGCCGGCACGCCGAACGTGGTCGACACGGGCCGCTTCCTGGCCACTCATTACCAGATGATGCACGCCGAGCTTGCGGGAAGCTGGGGGCCGGCTCACTTTCAAGCAGAGTACATGGCGACCTTCGTCCAACAACTGGGCGGAGGAAACGTCTTTCTCGACGGCGGCTATATCCAGGGGGGTTATTTCCTCACAGGCGAAAACACCGGCTACAACAAGATGCTCGGCGCGCTCGACTACAACGTGATACCGCATACCCGGTTCTTTGGCATCGGTCGCAAGAAGGGGCTATGTGGTTGGGGCGCTTGGGAGATGGCGGCCCGCTGGTCATGGCTCGATTTGAGCTCGACGCAAATCCGCTCGAGCAACTACGTGGCCGGGCAAACGACGTTTCCCACCTCGGCGCCGCCGCCGCAGATTAATCCGGGCGTGCTCAACGAGCCGACCGTCGCCCTGAACTGGTGGTGGAACGAGTATATGCGGGTGCAGTTCAACTACATTCACTCGATGGTGCAAACCAACACCAGCGGCTTCTACTCGACGGACATCTTCGCCCTGCGATTCCAAACGGAGTTCTAACAGCCTGTTGAAGAACTCAACGGGCTGCGACATCGCAGGGATGCGATGGCAAAATATCGACGTAAGTCGTTATTTTGCGCGCCGTGCGAAGCTTTGCTTCGCACTTGGCGAGGTTGAAAAAAGCCACGAGGGCTTTTTTCAACAGGCTGCTAAGCCCGCGGCGATTCACACGCCGACTTCGCCGGCCCAACTGCACCAACACTCGAAGGTGTGCCATGCTTTTTCGCCGGAGGCGCTCTAAGCATGTCGAATCACGAAGGCGCGCGACTAGTTGCGCGTAAACATGCGCTCGGCGGGGCCGCGCGCGGAGTGTTCGGCCGCCGGGATTTGCGCTTGCTCCGCCGCCGTGGCCCGGCTCGAAGGAAGCGGCGTCTCGCCGCCGATCACCTGCTCGATGCCGGTTTCCTTGACCATGGCGATGGCATCGGCAGCGCTTGCGGACTCAGGATAGTTGCACTTCTTGGCGCAGTGACCACAGCGGCAGCAGACTTCCTCGACGACGCATTTGTAGACGGGCACTTTCTTCTTCTCCTTGTTGATCACGAGCACGGTGCGCGTCTTGACGCAGCCGCAGGTGGGCTTCCAGATGGTGTGGTCCTTGCAACAAATGCCCGCACACGTGCAGGGTCCCTTGCAGCGGATGCTCGGGCCGGGCAGACAAAAGTCTTCGCATTCGCAGGAGTACACGTTCTTGGTTTCTTCTTTCATTTCACAAATCAGCCGGCAGACTTTTTTCGTGCAAGGCTGGCAGCCGCATCCGCCGCAGCAAGGAGCTCCGGCATGAATGGCCGAGGACCAGGCAAAAAAAGCCACCGCCACACCAGGAAGCAGAAATCGTTTCATGACCTCACACCTTTGAACGTTTGCCGAGCGCGACAGGTGAATACCCGCGCAAATCGCTTTGAGAGGCGCTGGGCCAGTAACCGGATCACGGCGTCCGCACGGAAGAGACGCGGCGCAACGCTGGATCGCCCCTCTGTGCTTCACCTATCGGCGGCATCACCGTTGCCACTGCTGTAATCCTCATGCGCCCTAACCCTTCTCGCGCAACTCGCCGCGCTTAACGCGCGATCGGGGGTAGGGCATATCAGGTTCGCTAGCAACGCCCATGCTAGCGCAAGAAGGGAAACCGCCGGCCCGCCGAAGGATTCGCAGGAACTGTAATGCCGGCCGCAGGCCCGTTGCGTGGGGCCACTGGCTCGATCGACACGTCGTCGATCCACGCCTCGCCCAGGCCCGTCAGGGCGAACGTCAGCGTAAACGTCCGCGCTGCGTCGGCGATGCGGTAAGCCGTGAACTCCTTCCACTCAGGCGCCGCCGTGACGCGCGAGGCCAGCGCCTCACCTCCCAGAGAATCGAGGATCAACAGCCCGTCAGGGCTTCCCTTGATGGGCGTCGGCACCAGCACGCGCCCGTGTATGCGCAAGACGGTTCCCGGCTCGACGTTGATCGGAGGACTCGTGATCCAGCCCGGCGGTGTTTCCAGTTGATCGGGTGGAGCCTCCGGATCGAGCGCCGTGGCGGCCAGGCGCAGGCTGTGTTTTCCCTCGAAGAATTTATCCTTCGACAGCTCGGCTTCCTCGCGCACGCCTTCGGGCGGGTGTTGATAGTGTTTCCAGCCGGCGTTGATCGCCCGCCCCAGATCCTCGAAGTCTCCTTCCGGCAGTTGATTGGCCATGCGCCGGGCCGTTTCGACATTCGTGATCAGGCCGAAATGTTGCGGAAGCGTCGCGAACTGAACCGCAAAGGGACTGCTCACGGGCGACAGCTTGGCCACGGCCGTGGTCCAATAGTCGCGCTCCATGGCGCGCAAGTTCCGCAATGCGAATTGCGCATGGCGAAAGGCCTCGGTCACGTTGTTCGACGCCAGCAAGCCCTCGGCCGCTTGCAATTCGGTATCGGCCGTCTTGAGCAGTTGGTCGCCGCGCGTCAGCATTTTTGACTTGATCTGATTCGTGAGCCGGGGCCGGATCTCACTATCGATTTGTAGTTTGGTCCGCGTCATCTCGACCGTCAGCCGCGCAGCACGATCTCCTGCTGCCGCCGTGCGCCGTGTGGTCTCGCCCAGCATGTCCTGAGCGAGAAGAATCAACGACGTAATCCCGAAGTCATCGACCGAGACGAGCAATCCGCCCGTGACCCGTTCTTTGCGCAACAACCGCATGCCGCCTGGCCACACTTCGTACGCGCTCATGGTCTCGGGCACGCCGGGCACGACGAACGATATCTCGGCCGTGGCCGTGGTCTGCCCGGGTACGTACTGGGCTCCTTTTCCTGACCAGACGGGCAGCACCATGTAGGCGCCGCCCGTTTGCAACACCGCAGCCTGAATCTCGCGATCGGTGCTCGTAACGGAGGTCGTCAACGTTCCGCCGGCGATCCAGGGCTCGATTAATTCCAATTCATGGTTCAAGAGTTGGAGCTGCGACGCGCGCCAGCGCGTGTCTGCATCCTGGCCGGTTAGCGGCGCGTGCGACGCGAACAACAGTGCCCGCGCTCCCGAGCCCAGTGCCGTGTACGCCACGAGCCTGGTCTGTTCGGTGCCGACCAGAATGCCGACCGGCCGGTTGCCCGATAACGCATTGACCTGGCCCGTGAGGCTGGGCGCCGGCTCGGTCGGCACTGTGCTCCAGATGGGCGTGCCATGCCGGGCGAAGCGGGGCCGCTCGCGCAGCCACTTGCGGTAATCGCTCAGTTCGAAACTCGTCGACGGCGTGAAACGATCGAGGACAAGAATATCGGCCCGGCCCGGCGCGCTGTACGCGCGCAATTCAGCGCTCGCTCCGCAAATGATCGGCCGGCCGAGTTTATCGGCGCGGCGCACCTGCTCTGCCCAGCGTTTGACGGCGTCCAGTTCGCGCCCGGTAAGGCCTTCGCCCAAGTCCCAGGCCAGCACGCAATCGAACTCTGGCGCGATGTCGGTCAGCGGCGCCGCGTCGGCGGCCGGCACATCCAGCCCGGCCGGCATCGGCGGCGGACAGACCAGCCACAGGCCGGTACGCGCGGCCTCGGCCAGCAGGGGGGCCGGCGGCAGCGTGCGCAGGCGAACCGCATTGAATCCGCGCTCTTTGAGAAACGCCAGCGGCTCGCCCTGATATTCGATGACCCGCGGAAAAAACGGCCGGCCGCCAAGCGTCAATACCGAGCCGTTCAGCTTCACCCCCGCGCGCCGCGCCACCGGCGCTCCGCGCGGAATGGCTTCTTGTTGCGGCGGTGGGGCCTGTAACGAAACGGGAGTCGAGGTGGCGGCAGGCGCCTGCATGGCAGGAGGCGCCGCTTCGCCGACAAAGCCAGTGATCTCGAGATCGTCGATCCACAAAAGCGTCTGGCCCGCGCCGGTGTACAAGTTCAGCACCAGTCGGTCCACGAAAGCTTCCCGGGTATCGACGTCCTGTTTCAGTTCGGCACGCAAGACGCGTGCTTGGGACGCCATCAGGGTCGGCAGGTCATCGATGCGCAACTGTTCCCAGGCGGCGGTCTGCGTGTAGCTCGTGCCGGCCACTAGCACGGAATTCGGCTGGTTGGTCGTGGGATTTATGCTACGTGGAAAGACCACGCGCGCGCGCAACTGTATCCCAGGCCGATCCGACCGCACCCACAAACTGGGCTTCAATTCGGAAATGACACGAGCCGGCGCCAGGTCGTGCACTAAATGCACGTACGTCCCCCCCGCGCCCGAGACGATCGCAAAAAACTCGCACCCCGACCCGCCATGGACCCCTTCGCTCGTGCGTTCATGGCTGGTGATGCGATAACCGGGGCTGCCGCGACCTTCGCGCCAGGTGGGCTCGGGACCGTCGAAGTCTTGCCGCACCAGGACCTGGGCGCGCAGCGTCACCGTCGGCGCCAGAAACGACGCCCCCAGCACGCACAGAGTTGCGAGCGCGCGGCACACGCGGCCCATGGGACGATCCATCGGCCCACAGCCCTCGGATGGCGACCCCCGCTGGCATGGCAAAAACACCACACCGGCGCGAGAATCTTGGATTCTCCTTAAACCCGCGTTCTATCAGGGTTTGCGAACTCTCTCCAGATCACTTGGTTGCATTCGGGCAACGTATCTATTTTCGGCAAAATTCGCGCCTCAGGCGGAAGTTCAAATCTCACAAGGGATTACGCTGGCAATGCCTGCCCCGTGGTGTGACTGGCACGCGTGCTGCTTTACGAGGCCTACGAAACCTAGGCACACCTCGACAGGGAACGGGCATCCATGAGTTACGTCCCACACGCTCCGGCACCCGCGGCGACCGACCTTCCGCAGGACCTCGCCAATCTGCGCTCGCAGATCGAGAGCCTGCCCCTGGAAATCCGCGAGCAATTGGCTCCGGCCCTGTCGCGGGTCATCGAAAGCACCCAGCGCCGCCGCCGCATCCTGGCGATGGTCCAAGACGCCCTTGGCCAATTACGCCTGGATATGAAGTACCTGATGTTCGACCTCGAAGCCACGCGTCGCGAGCGCGACGACTACCGCCATCGCTTGGAACAGAGTTAGTACGTCCGAAGATTGCTGTTCGTGTCGCCCGTCCTGCCCCGGGTCACTCCTCGCTCACCTATCCTGCCTTCTCCTCATTCCGTGCTGGAAGCACTCGGGTACCATACTCCCACGGGCCCGAGTGCTTCTTTTTTACCAGCCCCGAACTCCGTCGCGATCGTTGCGAGCATCGACAGGCCAGCGTACGATTGAGGGCGTCAGGGAACAGTCCGCGCCCGCTTCTGTCGCACGCGGATTTTCGGTATCCGCGCGCCACAGGGAACGAGGGAGCCATTGAGGCCATGGCCGAACAGACCGCTGAATCCATTGCTCAGCGCGCGTTCGACCTGAACTTGTTGTCCGATCGCCAGTTACAAGAAATCTGGGGCGAGTTCGGACGCCGCAACGTTACGGTCGACGAGTTTGTCCAGTTGCTGCTGCGGCGGGAGCTGATGACGAACTTTCAGCTCGAGCGCCTCCTGAAGGGCGAGCGGGGAGGCTATTTCTACGGCGATTACAAAGTGCTGTATATCGTCGCCGGCGGCAGCTTCGCGCGCGTCTATCGCGCGGTTCACAAAGATACGGGCAAAGTCGTGGCGCTGAAGGTCTTGCGCCGCCGCTTCAGCGACATCGCGGCGCAAACCGAACAGTTCTATCGCGAAGGCCTGATGGGCGTCTCGCTGCGGCACCCGAATATCGTGCCGATCTACGAGGCCGTCTCCAAAGGCAACCAGCATTACCTGGTGATGGAATTCGTCGAAGGGGGCAACTTGCGCGACTTCATGAAAGTGCGCAAGAAATTCTCCCCCATCGAAGCCACGAAGGTCGCCGTCGACATCGCCGCCGGCCTCGACTATGCGTATCAGCGCGGCATCTCGCACCGCGATTTGAAGCTGACCAACGTGCTGCTCTCCAGCCGCGGCCAGGCCAAGCTGGTCGACTTCGGCCTGGCCGGTGCCGATGAAAAAATCGCCGACGAATCGATCACCGGGGAAGGAATCAACGCGCGAACCATCGATTATGCCGGGCTGGAACGCGCCACCGGCGTGCGCAAGGATGATGCGCGCAGCGACATCTACTTCATCGGCTGCATTTACTATCACATGCTCTCCGGTCAGCCGGCCTTGCAAGAAACGCGCGATCGCATCCAGCGCTTGAGCAAGTCGCGGTTTACCAGCGTGGTGCCGATCCACCAAGCTTGCCCCGGCATCCCACGCGTGGTGGCAACCGTGGTCAATAAAGCGATGAGCCTCGAACCGGAAAAGCGCTACCAGACTCCCGGCATGATGCACGCCGACCTCAGGCAGGCGGCCGATCGGCTGGCGGCCGGCGAGACCGAGGCCTTCAGCGGCGTCGAAGACACCGGCGCCCTTGACGCGCCGCTGACGCCCGAAGAGCAGATCAAACGCCAGCGCGAGGCTGCCCGCTATCTGCCCGACAGCCAGCGCCGGGCGCTGTTGGTGGTCGAGTCCAACTCGCAATTGCAGGACTTGTTTCGCGACGCCCTGAAGCGTTACGGCTATCGAGTCCTGGTGATCAGCGACCCGAAGCGCGGTGTGGCCCGCGCCGAGGACACCAACAACGCGATCGACGGCGTGGTGCTCAGCACGGGGCACCTGGGCGATGCCGCCGTCGATGCCTTGATCGAACTGGCCGGCGGCGAACAGACCAGCAAGGTGCCTGTCGTGGTGCTGCTGGACGACAAGCGCAAGGCGTGGCGCGCGCAGATCGAGCCGCACTTGTGCGAGCACCGCGTGATCGTGTCGCTGCCGATCAAGCTGCGCGAATTTCGCGACGTGCTGTTTCGCCTGGTGCCGCCCGTGGCGACGGCCGAGACTTAGCAGCCTGTTGAATCTCTCAACAGACTGCTAGCCCTTGTCCTTCCCAGGCAGCTCGATTCCCATAGCGGCCAGCAGGATCTGCATATCCTGCCAGCAATCTTTTTTCGCCGCCGGATTGCGCAGCAAGTAGGCCGGGTGATAGGTACACAGCACGCGGATGCCGTTGTAATCGTGAAATCGGCCGCGCAGCCGGCCGATCGATTCAGGTGTCCGAAGCAGGTTTTGCGCCGCCACCGCCCCCAAGCAGCAAATGTATTCCGGTTGCAGGACCTGCAGTTGACGATCGAGAAAGCCGCGACAGCTATCGGCTTCCTGCGGCGCTGGGTTGCGATTGCCGGGCGGCCGGCACTTGAGCGTGTTGAGAATGTACACGTCTTCGCGGCGCATCGTGCAGGCTTCGATAATCTTGTTCAGCAATTGACCCGCGCGACCTACGAAAGGCTCCCCCTGCCGATCTTCGTCCGCGCCGGGCGCCTCGCCCATGAATACCAGGCGAGGCCGCGGGTTGCCCACGCCGAAAACGGTTTGCGTGCGGGTCGTGGCCAGCTCCGTACACAGCGTGCAGGCCGCCACCTCGCGACGGATCACGTCGAGCGCCGCTGATCGCTCGTGGGGAGCTTCATCGACCGTCCCCTTTGGTGTTCGCGGCGCCACGGCATCGGACACGGTTCGAGGTGCGGATGACACCGGTGAAGGCGGGGCGTAACGAGGACCTACCTCGGCAGGCGGTGCCTGGGAAGAAGCTACGGCGGTGATACTTCCTGGCGCGGTGCGTCGCGCCTTGGGTAAATGGGTCACCCCGGCCCGCGACAGCGATTCCAGTGTTTGCACAAGTGCTTGTCCCCGTACACGACGGCGATCGCCCGAACCTTCCGACATCCATGCCTCCCGTTGAACGAATTGTGACCAGCGCCGAGCAACGTGCGACCGGGAACCTGACACCGGGCAGCCTGAAATTGGCGCCCGAGCGAACTTTCCCGGCCATTCGCCGCCGCCGTTGCCGTGGTTATCATAGAGGCTTCGCACGCCGCAGGCCAAACGGGCCACCCATCCGGCGGCACGCAGCCTTTTTTTCGCTTCACACGCTCCCGCGCTCATGGGTATCCCGCAGGTCGTTATCGTCGGACGCCCCAACGTGGGCAAGTCGAGCCTTTTCAATTGGCTCGTCGGCAAGCGGCTGGCCATTGTCGACAACATGGCCGGCGTCACGCGCGACCGCATGAGCTTCCTGATGTGCGTCGAAAACCGCTACTTCGAGCTGGTCGATACCGGCGGGATGGGCGTCGAGGACGCCGACAATCTCACGGCCGACATCGAGCAACAGATCGAGACGGCGCTCGAATCAGCCAGCGTGGTTCTCTTCGTCGTCGACTCGCGGACGGGGGTCGCGCCGCTGGATCAAGAGGTCTCCAAACGGCTGCGCTACGTCGACGTGCCGATTTTGTGCGTGGCCAATAAGACCGACGCCCCCAGCATGGACAACCTGGCCGACGAGTTTTATCGCCTCGGTCGCGGCAAAATCATCGCCGTGAGCGCCAAGGAGAATCGCGGCCGGCAGGAATTGCTCGACGCCATCGTCGAACGCTTGCCTGAGGAAAGCTCGCTGGCGCCGCCGCCGGAAGAAGCGATCATGAAGGTGGCCATCGTCGGCCGCCGCAACACCGGCAAGAGCACCTTCGTGAATTCGCTGGCGCAGGCCGAACGGATGATCGTCAGCGAGGTGCCCGGCACCACGCGCGACAGCGTGGACGTGCGCTTCGAGCTCGATGGCAAGGCTTTCATCGCCATCGATACGCCCGGACTGCGCCGCCGCAAGAGCATCACGACCGACATCGATTTCTACAGTACCCACCGGGCGCAGCGCAGCATTCGTCGCGCGGACATGGTGTTCTTGTTCTTCGACGCCACGCAACCGATCAGCAAGGTCGACAAGCAACTCGGCGACTACATCAGCGAGAATTACAAGCCGTGCGTGTTCGTGGTGAACAAGTGGGACCTGCTGGTGGGCAGCATGCCCACCGAAAAATGGGTAACCTATTTGCGCGACACATTCCGTATCATGTGGCACGTGCCGATCGCCTTCATCACGGGCCAGACGGGCAAGAACGTCAAGGCACTGTTGAACCACGGCCAGGCGTTGTTCAAGCAGTCGCAGGAGCGCGTCTCGACGGCCGAGCTGAACAAGCTGGTGCGTGCGGCCGTGGAGGCGAATCCTCCGCCGCTGGCACAGCAGCGCCGACCAAAGATCTATTACGGCACACAAGTGGGCATTCAGCCGCCGACGATCGTGCTGTTCTGCAATGAGCCTCGCCTGTTCAAGACCCCCTATCGCCGTTACCTGCTGGGTGTGTTCCGCGATCACCTGCCGTTCGCCGAAGTGCCGATCAAGCTCTATTTGCGCCGCAGCGAAGAAGGGAGCGGCGAAGGCAGCAGCGGCGCGGACGAGGAATTCGACGCCAGTGCCGCGCAGGAAGATTGAACGGCCGCAGCTCGCGTCGCGGTGTCTCTCGAAAACCCTAGTCGTCGCCGAAGTTGATGTTCGCCGGCTTGGGATCGACGTAATAGATGCCCAGAGCTTGTAGAGCGGCCAGCACGCGCAATACTTCCGGCCAGCGACGTCCGAACAGCTCGCGCCCTTCGGCGTGCATGGTTTGTCGAAGCGGTTCGTCGGACCAATAAGGGGGCGGATGGTCGAAATAGACCTTTCCAAAGTCCAATACATACGGCGGCTGTACGATGGTCATTTCGACGGCCATAATCGAGTCGTCGAAATCGACGAGCCGCGGGACAGCTAGCCCGCGTATCTCGTGGATTCCTGCATTACCGAGCCTGCGGTAGCAGGCCAACTCGTTATCGTATCCTTTGCAATGTTCGAACAGTTTGAGCGCGGACGCGCGCGACGTCGCCCAAACAGTGCCATCGGTTCCGTGCCCTAGCTTCCCTTTTTCCTCGAGCTCGATTCGTTTAGACTTGGCATAGTGATGTGCCCGCGCCAACGGATCATGGCTTTCTGACATGGCAACCTACGCCGGATATTCTGCAGAAGTCTCGTTACGCCTGATTGTTAACGGGCAAACACTGGTCCTTTCTCAAGTCGGCCCGGCGGATTTTGTGGTGCGCGCGCCGTGCGACTCGATCGCGGAAAGCTGTGACGCGGAGCTTGTCATATCGGTCGACGGCAACGTGAAGGCCCGGCATGTCTTTCTGCCGCAGGGTGTGCAGGCTGGCCTCGTCCCGTACATTTGAGCAGACGACGGCATGGCGTCACAACGCCATGTTCCGACTGCGGTGAGGCCGGGTTACCCTCCAGCAAAGGATTCTGCCTTGATCGTCGGCGTGCCCAAGGAAATCAAACGCGACGAATATCGCGTGGCGCTGTTGCCCGTCGGCGTCGAAGAGTTAACCCGCGCCAACCATCAGGTGCTGGTCGAAAAGGGCGCGGGCCTGGGCTCGGGCATCCCTGACGATCGCTATGTCGAACAAGGCGCCACGATGATCGACGGCCCGGCGGAGCTGTTCGCCGCGGCCGACATGATCATGAAGGTGAAGGAGCCGCTACCGGCCGAATGGCCGTTGTTGCGGCGCGGTCAGATTGTCTTCACCTATTTTCATTTCGCCGCGGATCGCAAATTGACCGAAGCGGTGCTGGCCAGCGGATGCACCGCCGTGGCGTACGAAACGCTGCGCGACGATGCAGGCCGGCTGCCACTTTTGACGCCGATGAGCGAAGTCGCCGGCCGCATGAGCATTCAAGAGGGGGCCAAATACCTCGAACGCCCGCAAATGGGACGAGGCATTCTGCTCGGCGGCGTGCCTGGCGTGGCGCCGGCCAATATCACGATACTCGGCGGCGGCGTCGTCGGGGCGAACGCCGCCAAGGTGGCCGCAGGATTCGGCGCGAATATCGGCCTCTTGGACATCAACATGGAGCGGTTGCGATATCTCGACGACATCATGCCCGCCAACGTCGACTGTTTGTTCAGCGATCGCCACACGATTCGCGACCAACTGTCGCGTGCCGACCTGGTGATCGGCGCCGTGCTGATTCCCGGCGCCCGCGCCCCCATGCTCATCGAAGAGAACGATCTAAAACTAATGCAACCGGGCAGTGTGATCATCGATGTGGCGATCGATCAGGGAGGTTGCGTCGGTACCAGCCGACCAACGACGCATAGCGAGCCGACGTTCGTCGTCGAGGGCGTCGTCCATTATTGCGTCACCAACATGCCAGGCGCCGTCGGCCGCACGAGCACCTATGCCCTGTGCAACGTCACGCTTCCGTGGGCCCTGCTGATCGCGCGGCATGGCATCAGCGAGGCGGCACACCGCTTCGCGCCGATCGCCCGGGCCATCAATATCACCGACGGCGTGGTCACCAACCGCGCCGTGGCCGACACGTTTGGGTTCGAGTTGGATCTGCGCTACGACCGCTGAGAGGAATGGAGTTCCCATGCCGGTGCATGAACAACATGCCGCGCTCGCGACGCTGCACTGGATCGGCGAGACCGACGGTCATTTGAAGCTGATCGACCAGACGCTGCTGCCCCTTGAGCTTTGCGAAATCGACTGCCGTGACGTCGAGACCGTGTTCGAGGCGATTCGTTCGCTGCGAGTACGCGGCGCGCCGGCGATAGGTGTTGCCGCGGCGTACGGAATGGTCATTGGCGCGCAACAGGCCGCCGCCGGCCATGCAGACCAGTTCTTCGAAGCCTTGAACTTTGCCGCCGAGCGCCTGGCCACCAGCCGGCCGACGGCGGTGAATCTGTTCTGGGCCATCGAACGTATGCGCCGCGTGGCGGATGACGCGCGCATTGAATCCCTCTCGCCGGCTGACACGATGGCGCGCTTGCTGGCCGAAGCCCGCGCGATTCACGAAGAGGATCGGGCCATGTGCCGGGCCATCGGCCGCTTCGGCCAGGAACTGCTCGAAGACGGTCAGGGCGTGCTCACGCACTGCAACGCCGGCGGTCTGGCCACGAGCGACTACGGCACGGCGCTCGCGTTATTCTTCGCTGCGCAGGAAGCAGGCAAACGCTTGCACGTGTACGCTGATGAGACGCGCCCGCTCCTGCAAGGGGCCCGTCTGACGGCGTGGGAGCTGCACAACCGCGGCATCGCCGTCACTTTGATCTGCGATTCGATGGCCGCTCAAGTCATGCGCGAAGGACGCGTGCAGGCGGTCGTGACCGGCGCGGACCGGATCGCCGCCAACGGCGATACGGCAAACAAGATCGGCACCTACGGCGTGGCGCTTTTGGCCGCGGCACACGATATTCCGTTCTATGTCGCGGCACCGACCAACACCTTCGACCTGTCACTGTCCGAAGGGAGCCAGATTCCGATCGAAGAGCGCAGCGCGATTGAAATCACCCACGGCTTCGGCCGGCAGACCGCGCCCGAGGGGGTGAAGGTCTATAACCCGGCGTTCGACGTGACCCCGGCGCGGCTCATCAAAGCCATCGTCTGCGAGCGCGGCGTGATCGAACCAGTGACGCGCGAAACCATTGCGTCGATCGTCGGGTAAACATCGTGGTCGGTTCGTCGCGTTCAATCCCATTCGGGTGCAACTGGCGGTTCGCCGACCAGCGCCGGACTAAGCCGAGGTATCAAGCCGCTTGCCACCGCGGTGCCTCCGGCCAACAATGTAAGGCCACTCTGCTCCCGGCGGCCGCCGTCGCCACAACGTTGTTCGTCTGCAAGGATGGTCCGCGTGCTGGTCGAAACCCGAGCGCTCTCGAAAATCTACGGCCCCAAGACGGCGCTGGACCATTGCGACCTGGATATCCCGCAGGGCGAGGTTCTGGGCCTCCTCGGGCCCAATGGCGCCGGCAAGACGACGCTATTGCGCCTGCTGATGGGCTATCTGCGGCCAAGCGCGGGCCGGGCCACGATCGACGGTCTTGATTGCTACCGCGACAGCGTGGCCGTGCATCATCGCGTGGCGTATCTGCCGGGCGACGCGCGACTATTCGGCCAGATGCGCGGCCGTGACGTGCTGCGGTTCTTTTGCGAAGTGCGGCGCGAATCGAATCTCAGCCGAGCGGTTGCCTTCGCCGAACGCTTGGAGCTCGACCTGTCAGGCCAGGTCTCTTCGTTCTCGACGGGCATGCGGCAGAAGCTGGCGTTGGCTGCCGTGCTGGCCGCGGATACGCCGCTGTTGATCCTCGACGAACCGACAGCCAATCTCGACCCCACCGTGCGCAGCGACGTCGTGGCGATTGTTCGCGAATCGCAACAAGCCGGACGGACCGTGATTTTTTCCTCGCACGTGCTCGATGAAGTCGAAGATGCCTGCAGCCGCGTTTGCATCTTGCGCAAAGGGAAAGTGGTACACACACAAGTGATGAGCGAGCTGAGACAGCAGCATCGCATCACGGCGCGGCTGACGGCCGCCTTGCCCCCCGTGCCCGCGCGATTGGCCGGCGAGATTCAGGTGTTTTACGATGGGCCGGACGCGGTGCGCATCGAAACGCCCGGCGAGCTTTCGCCGCTGCTGGGATGGTTGGCGACGCTGCCGCTGGCCGAGGTGCGGATCGAGCCGTTCCGCTTGCGCTCAATCTACGACCGCTTTCACGGGGCCGAGGTGCAGTGATGTTCAACAAGGCCCTGTGGCGCAAAGCGATCGGCGATGCGCGGCTGTTGCTTTTGTTTCTGACGGCTCTTTTGTTTGGATTCAACTGGCTGTTCGTGTACTTGTCGAGCTTGATTGAGTTGGGGCCGTTGGCCGTTTTCCTGCAGACGCTGCCGCCGGCGTTCGAAAAGCTGGGGGGAGTTCCTTTTGCTAGCGTGGCCACGCCCGTCGGTCGCATCTCGGCGGCCTATGTCGATCCGGTCGTATTGTTTGCGACCACGATCTGGGCCGTAGGGCGTGGATCGGACGCGGTCAGCGGCGAAATTGGGCGCGGCACGATGGAGATGCTGATCGCGCAGCCGGTGCGCCGCTTATCGGTCCTAGCGACACAGGCGCTCGTCACCACGCTCGGCTCGGCCGTCCTGGCCACGGCAGTGCTGGTGGGAACCGGCATGGGTTTGGCCACGGTGTCGCTCGGAGAGCCCGTCGACTGGCATGCGTTCGTGCCCGGCGCCGTGAACCTGTTCGCCATGATGTTCTTCCTGTCGGGCGTGAGCACGGTGTTGTCATCTGCGGATAATTACCGCTGGCGCACGATCGGCCTGGTCGGCGGTTTCTACGTCGTACAGTTGGTATTCAAGGTCATTGGCCGCCTGGTGGACGGGTTTTCGTGGCTGATGTACTGCACGTTCGCCACGGCGTGCGAGCCCCAGGCATTGGTGATCGATTTCGACCAGGCATGGTCCCAATCGCTTCGTTATGACGGGGTGCTGATCGGCATCGGTCTGGCCTGTTATGCCGTGGCCGCGGCGATCTTCTGTCACCGCGATTTACCAGCGCCGCTATAACACGCTGTCACGCCGGCATTTAGGTCGGACGACTCGGATAGCGTCAAACGGCGATTCTGGGCATAATAGGGACTGGAACACCTTGGGGCTGTGCCAGGGACGGTCACAGAATTGCCAATCGAGGGAGTTATCATCATGCGTTCGCTCTTTCCCGCCGCGGGCCTTCTAGCACTGCTGATCCTTGCGGCCACGGGCGCTGCCCAAGACGCCAAGGAAGATGGGCAGGAAGACCTCGATCGCGCCATCGAGGCCAAGCTCTCCGCTCACAGCATTCGCGAATTGAATTCGGTCATCAGCCTCTCGGAAAGCGCTCTCGACAAGGGACTGAGCGAAAAGAACCAGGCCTTTGCCAGGCAACTGCTGGCCGCGGCACTGGTCGAACGCGGCTCGGCCATTTGCGAAATGATCTTCGGCCGCGGCGCGCCTCCGCCGCAATGGCCGCAGATGCGGCAAATCGGGCTGGCCGATCTGGAGCGGGCCCTGCAGTATGATCCGGCCCTGGCCGACGCCCACTTGCTGGTCGCGCGGCTGCAGACACTGCCCGGCGGCGACCGCAAGCGCGCCATGACCGCGATTAACGAGCTCGTAAAGCTCACCGCCGACGAACCGGAAAAGCAATCCGAGGCCCTGGTGCTGCGCAGCAGCTTGCAGGAATCACCGCAGGATGGGCTCGCCGATCTGGACAACGCCGTCAAATTGTCGCCCAAGAACGCCAAAACGTTGCGCACGCGCGGCGCTATGAAAGTGGCGCTCAAGGACACCGAGGGCGCGGTTGCGGACTTCAACGCTGCTTTGGAGCTCGAGCCCGAGGACGCTTCAACCTATGAGGCCAAGGGGCTCACGCTGGCCACCGAGGAAAAGTGGGACGAGGCGCGCGAAGCGCTCGATCACGCCTTGAAACTCTCGCCCGGCTCGGCCGAAATCCTGCTGCAGCGCGGACGGATTAACGTGATGTCAGGCAAGAACGAAGCCGGCCTGGCGGACTTCAGCGAAATCCTCCGCACTGATCCCGACAATGTCCCCGCCCTGCTGCTGCGGGCCGAGGCCGCCATCCCCGATCATCTGGACGAGGCTCTGGAAGACCTCAACCGGGCGCTCGATCTGCGGCCCGGCCTGGTGCCGGCACTTCGTCAGCGGGCATCGCTCTTGGCCCACGCCAAGAAATTCACAGCGGCCGTGAGTGACCTTGAACTTGCCCGCAAGCTCGAGCCCGACGATCAGGCGTCGTCGCTGCAACTCGCTGCGGTACACGTCGTCGAAGGCAAAACCGATGATGCCCTGCGCATCTACGATGAAATCATTGAAGCCGATCCGAAGAATTGGATGGCCTACCGCGGCCGCGGCGATCTGTATCTCACCACCGGCAAGCATCGCGAAGCGATCGCCGACCTGGAAAAAGCGCTCGGCTTGAACGCTGACGACAGTGGCATCCTTAACAATCTCGCCTGGGTCCTGGCCACCAGTCCGGAAGAATCGCTGCGCGACGGCAAGCGCGCGATCGAACTGGCGAAGCGTGCCTGCGACGTCACCGAGTACAAGCAGCCGCACATTCTCAGCACGCTGGCCGCCGGCTACGCCGAGCTGGGAGATTTCACCACGGCGGTCGAATGGTCGAAGAAGGCCCTGGAACTCGGCGACGAGACGCAAAAATCGGAATTGGCCAAGGAATTGGAAAGCTACCAGGCATCCAAACCGTGGCGCGAGCTGCAGACGGCCGCCACTGACCAGTCGAATCCGGCCGATGGCACGCGACGCTAAAGACGGATCACGCGCGGCAGTAGTTCCAACCGCGTCCGCGCCTGTCCTTTGGCCATTGCCGGATACGCCGTAACCGCAATCCCCAATCGTGAATCGCGACGACGCCTACGCGCTGGTCTGTCAGTACACGGCCAGCGACAGCCTGCGCAAGCACATGCTGGCCGTCGAAGCCGCGATGCGGGCCTATGCTCGACGCTTTGGCGAAGACGAGGAAACGTGGGGCATCGTCGGGCTGTTGCACGACTTCGATTACGAGCGCTGGCCCAATGCCCCTGATCATCCGCTGGAAGGGGCCAAGATCCTGGCCGGCCTGGGCTATCCGGAGCACGTGATCTATGCAATTAAGTCGCATGCCGACTATCTGACAGACTGTCCGCGCCAGTCACGACTTGATAAGGCGCTTTACGCTTGTGACGAGCTGGCTGGCTTTGTCGTGGCGGTGGCCATGGTCCGGCCCGAACGCCTGGCCGGCATGCAGGCCTCGAGCGTGCGCAAGAAGTTGAAAGCAAAGGGTTTTGCGGCGGCCGTCAATCGCGACGATATCCACCGCGGCGCCGCGGACCTGGGGGTAGATCTCGACGAGCATATGGAATTTGTGATTGGAGCGTTGCAAGGCATTGCCGGAGAGCTTGGCCTGGCCAGTCCCGCTGGCGTATAGTTCACGGCCGGCGAAGCCATATCCAGGCGGGGCATACGCCGACACATGATTATCGGCCTCACTTCCGTGGCCGTGCTCTTCTCGCTCAGGGCACGGGTGCCGGATCGTCGAACGTCGAACCGTAAGACGAAATGAACCGTGGGAATGGTCTCCCGCGGTTTAACCCATCCACGCGATCTCAAGAATCTTTAGCGAGAACTTCCATGACGGATAGCCCCGATCCCGGCCTGTATGGGCTGACGACTCCTGCGCTTGTACTCAACGCCTCGCCGGCGCGTTTATATGAAGAGGCGATCCTGCACGATCGCGGCATTTTGGCGGCCTCCGGCGCGCTGATGACCCACTCGGGCTCGAAGACCGGCCGCAGTCCCAAGGACAAGCGCCTGGTCGAGCATCCCGACAGCGCGCAGAACGTCTGGTGGGGCGACATCAACATCCCGCTCGACGAGCACACGTTCCTCACCAACCTGCAACGCGCCGTCGACTATCTGGAAACGCGCCCCAAGATTTACGTCGTCGACGGCTTTGCCGGCTGGGATCCGCAACATCGTTTGAAGGTGCGCGTGATCTGTGCCCGGCCATATCACGCGCTGTTCATGCGCAACATGCTCATCCGCCCTACGCCGGAAGAACTGGCCGCGTTCGGCAAGCCCGATTACACGATCATCAACGCGGGCGAGTTTCCGGCGAATTTGCTCACCAAGCGAATGACCTCGCGCACCAGCGTCGACCTCAGCTTCGAGCGCGGCGAGGTCGTGATCCTTGGCACCGAATACGCCGGCGAGATGAAGAAGTGCGTCTTCACGATCATGAATTACCTGATGCCGCTGCGCGGCGTGTTTCCCATGCACTGCTCGGCCAACGAAGGAGCCGACGGCGACGTCACGCTCTTCTTCGGCCTGTCGGGTACGGGCAAAACGACTCTTTCGGCCGATCCGCGCCGCCGGCTCATCGGCGATGACGAGCACTGCTGGACCGATCGAGGCGTGTTCAACATCGAAGGGGGTTGCTACGCCAAGTGCATCGGACTGTCGGCCGCGGCCGAGCCGCAAATTTACGATGCCATCCGCTACGGATCGCTGTTGGAAAACGTCGTTTACGACGAACAAACCCGCGAGCCCGACTATAAAGACGATTCACTCACCGAGAACACACGCGCCTGCTATCCGATCGAATTCATTCCGAATGCGAAGATTCCGTGCGTGGGCGGACAACCGTCAAACGTGATCTTTCTGGCGTGCGATGCGTATGGCGTCTTGCCGCCGGTGAGCAAGCTCTCGACGGCGCAGGCGCGATACCATTTCCTCAGCGGTTACACGGCCAAAGTCGCCGGCACCGAAGTCGGCGTGAACGATCCGACCGTCACGTTTTCGGCCTGCTTCGGCGCGGCGTTCATGGTCTGGCATCCCACGAAATACGCCCGGCTGCTGGCCGAACGCCTGCAGGCTCACGACGCCCAGGCCTGGCTTGTGAACACGGGCTGGTCGGGCGGAGCCTTCGGTACTGGCTCGCGCATCAAGCTGGCGCACACCCGCGCTATCATCGACGCCATCCACTCGGGCGAATTGGCCAAGGCCGAGACGACTATCGAGCCGCAGTTCGGTCTCGAGATTCCGCGCCACTGTCCGGGCGTGCCCGATGCGATTCTGCAACCGAAGAACACCTGGAAATCGGCCGAGGATTATCAGCGCACGGCAAACAAATTGATTGCGCAGTTCCAGGCGAACTTCGCCAAGTACGCCGAATTCGCCGACGAAGAAGTGCGTAACGCCGGTCCGCGCGCCAGCCAGACGATCGCGGCTTCGTAGTCCAATTTCCGCTGCGCAAATCCAAAAAGTTTGGCCACAGAGTTCACAGAGGCCACTGAGAAAAGACGCGAAGAGCGCACGTCCGGCACCTGACTCTTCCTCACATACTCGGTGTTCTCTGAGACCTCTGTGGCAACGTATTCCTTTGGAATTGCTTTCTAATGCGCGCAAAAAAACAACCGAAAAGCGACTGTCGCCATCAGTCGCTCCTCGGTTGCAAACTCCGCCTGTCGTGCGATGCGTGACCCGCTGGACCAAAGCACTATAGGGCCGCGTGATCGGTTTCGCCGGTGCGGATACGCACCACTTCGCTCAGGTCGCTCACGAAAATCTTGCCGTCGCCAACCTGGCCAGTGCGGGCTTTGCTGACAATGGCGTCGACAACGGTATGAGCGTCCGCACTGGAAACGACGATCTCGATCTTCACCTTGGGGATGAAGTCGACGGCGTATTCCGCCCCGCGGTAGGTTTCCGTATGGCCCTTTTGCCGACCGAACCCGCGGACTTCCGAGACCGTCATGCCATGGACGCCTTTTTCCGTCAGCGCGTTCTTCACGTCTTCCAACTTGAAATGGCGAATAATGGCTTCGATCTTTTTCATGGCATCACTCTCTTTCATCTTTCGGATAGTTTATCGCCGTGAGGCCGCCTCACCCGGAACTTCCAGATGCCGACGCGTTTAAAAGCAAGGCGCGTGCCAACGTTCGGTCGGGAAACGGAGAGGCACGTCCGCGACGCCGCAAGTTGCAGGACGGCATGCACTTGGGTGATGGTTCGAATGTCGGTCGCACTCACGCGCCGCCGACCGCGATTTTCTGCGTGTGTGACAACCAGAGTCTGCTCGCAGCCGCCCTCAATCTTCGCAAGGCAAAGTCGCCACGGCGTTTGTAGCAAGTGTCCCACGCGGCAGAGCGCGTGTCACAATCGTGTGACACGAGAACGGGCCGCATTCGCCGGACTCCATCGGGCGCGATGAGCGGAAAACAACAGCGCGGCGGTATTCCTAGCAACGGGCCGCTCACCCGCGGAAGCTTCCGGCGTCGATGCCGTGATTTTTTAAGAGGCGATAGAGCGTTCCCCGCGGTAGCTGCGCTTCGAGCGCCGCGGACGTGACTTCGCCGCCGTGGCGGCGCAAGAGCTCGGTCAGGTACTGCCGCTCGAATTTGGCCATGTGTTCGTCGCGCACGCGGAAATAGCCGGCCGGTCCGTCGGCCGTTGACCGGTCTCCGCCGGCGGCCACGACCAGCGAGTCGGGCAGGTCCTCGAGCCCGATCATCGAGTCGGTCGAGAGCGCAAGCGCCCGGCGAATTACGTTCTGCAACTCGCGCACGTTTCCCGGCCAGGCGTAGTGCGACAGCACTTGATACGCCTCGGGGGTGATGCCCGAGACTGGCTTGTTCATTTCGCGGCTGTACTTCACGGCAAAATGCTCAGCCAACAGGCCCAGATCGTCTCCGCGGGCGGATAGCGGAGGCAAATCGATGCGGACGACGTTGATGCGGTAAAAAAGGTCCTTGCGGAAGCGTCCCTGAGCCACCATGGCATCGAGGTCGCGCGCCGTGGCGGCCACGACGCGTACGTCGACGTCCATTTCTTGTCGTCCGCCCACGCGGCGGATTTTGCGCTCTTGCAACGTGCGCAAGAGCTTGGCCTGCATCAACAGTGGCAGCTCACCGAGTTCGTCGAGGAAGAACGTGCCACCGTTGGCGAACTCCAAGAGGCCGATGGCCCTCTGGTCGGCGCCGGTGAACGCGCCTTTTTCGTGGCCAAAAAACTCCGATTCGAGCAAGTTTTCAGGAATCGCGCCGCAATCGACCGGCACGAACGGCCCTTCCGCGCGGCGGCTGCGGCGGTGAATGCTCCGTGCGACGAGCTCCTTGCCCGTGCCTGTGTCTCCTACGACCAGCACGTCGACGCCTGAGTCAGCCACCTGCTCGATGACTTCGTACACCTTGCGCATGGCCGGGCAGGTGCCGACGATATCGTCGAAGCTGTAGGGCTTTTCGATCTGCCGGCGCAGCAAGTTGCGTTCAGCATCCAGCCGGCGCTGCTCGAGCAGCCGCCCAAGCGATGCCGCCATGACTCCCTTTTCCAAGGGGAGTGGCAGAAACTCGGCGGCCCCCAGCCGCGCTGCCGAGTTCGCAGCGCCGTGTACGGCAGCGTCAGCAACGATAATCACCGGCAGCGAGGAATCGCGACGGCGCACGCGTTCGATCAGTGCCAGGGCCGCCGCTTCGGGTTGACGCAGGGCCACCACAAACGCGTCGAACCACCCATCGTTCAGACGCTGCTCGGCAGCGACCTCGTCCGCCACGAAGATCTGCTCGCAATCGTCGAGCCCAGCTAGCGCTTGCGCATAGCCTTCGCGCGCTGCGGAATCGGGATCGACGATCAATAGGCGGGCTTTCGACACCCCACGCTCCTCGAGAGGCAGGCAACCGCGCGGGTCCGCCTCACCCGCGCTTGCTAGCGACAATCGCTCAACGCTGTTTCAAAGTCTCGAGCGGGTGCCACTGGTGGCTCGCCCACCGGTGCAAAGTTCCGGGCCAAGCACTGGTCGACAAGCTACCAGTGGCACACCGGCGACGTGGCACGAGATTCTGAAACGGCGTCTAAAGCATCGGCCAGCCGCGGTGCGGCGTCAACGCCCTGGCGTCGGTGTTTTGCGTCTCGTTAGCCCCCGCTGCGAACAAAAACGACAAGATAGCAGGGGAAATAGGGGCTATGCGGGGGCGCGGCTTCGGGCAGATTCGAGGTCCCATACTCATGGGGCGCTGATTTTTGCCGTCAGGTGCAATTTCTTTCCCGCCCCCCACGTTGTTAACGTTGTAGTCATGGCCCACAGCACGCCGCACTCCGAGCGCCTCACCCACTGGGTGCACGAGCATGCCCGCTCGGTGCGCGGCTACCTGTTGGCGATGGTGCGCGACGGGCACGCGGCGGACGACCTGTTGCAAGAGGTTTTCTGCCGAGCCTGGCAGGCCCGCGACCGCTACGCCGAGCAAGGAGCGGCACGTGCCTATTTGTTGCGGATCGCCGACCGATTGGTCTGTGACCGTGGACGCACGGCGCAGCGCGAGCGCCCCATGACCGCCGAGCAGTGGGAACAATTCGAACCGGCCACAACCGACGGAGCCGCGTTGGCCACGGTATTGGGAGCCGAGAGCCGGCAGCAGTTGATCGAAGCGCTCGACACGCTATCGGACGCTCAGAAGCGCACGTTGCTGTTGCGCTATTATGGCGACCTGGAATTTCAAGAGATTGCGCGAATTATGGAGTGCCCAACCAACACGGTCCTGAGCCACGCCCGGCGAGGTCTGTTGGCGTTGCGCCGACTTTTGGTAGAAGAGTACGAATGAGCGAACCTGAAAACGATCCGCTGGAAGAAGCGCATCTGGCCGAGGCGTGGAATGCTTTTGCGCAACTGGCGCGAACGGCCGAGGCGCCGTTCGACGAAGCAGCTTTCGCGGCACGATTGACGACTCGACTTGCGCGACAGGCGGAGCGCGACCAGCGCCGCCGGCGGCTGTGGATCGGCACAAGCGCGCTCGCGACGGCGGCCTCGTTGCTCGTGATCGTGGCGCTGTATTCGTTCGTGTCGCGCCAACAGAACAACATGCCTCAGGCTTTACCCGATCAGGCGGCTCCGCGTGTCGCCGTGGCGCCAGCGCCAGATGCGCCGGCGGATCCAGTGGATGCCCGAGCCCCGGCTGTCGACGATACTCCGGCGCACGTCGTTTCGATTGCGCCGTGGGACGACGAACTGGCCGTCGAGACGGCGTCGCTGGCCGATGAATTGCAATCGGTCGAGCGGCAATGGGGCGAACGGCCTGACAGCATCGCACTTTTGCAATCGCAGATCGATCAATTCGAACAGGAAATGAAGAGTGGCGAACTCTAGGAGGTCTTTCGTATGAAAATGCGATCTTTCTTCGCGGTGGTGTTGTGTGCGGCGCTAGGGGCAAGCGGAGTCGCGCGGGCCGACGACACGGCAACCACAACCAAGGACGACGACAAACCAGTCACCACCGCTACCGACAAACCGGCCGCGGCAGCCGACGATGACGATGCCAAACCGGTAGAGGCGAAGCCAGCGGCCAAGCCCGCAGCGCCGGCGGCGCCTAAGCCCGCCGCGGCGCCGGTTGCCCCGCTAGGTGGCGGATTGCGCGCGAGGGGACCGCTACGTGCGAACCCGCAGCCCGGCGCACCGCGCCCAGCCGCCGACGCGCTACGTGCGGGGGTTCGGGCCGGCGTTCGCGCTGCGGTACAGGCGCCCAGCGAATTGCAACCTGGCGAACCGTTCACGGCTCCCGCCGATGGCGAAGCACCGGCAACGCGCCGACCGCCAGGTCCCGCAGGTGATCGTCCCTATGCTCCGCCGGGCGGATTCGGTCCCGGACCGGATGGCCCGCCGCCCCCGGATGGCCCGCAGCCGCCTCCGCCTCCGCGCGGCGCCGCGCCGCCTCCCCCACCGCACGGCCCACAGGCAGCTCCGCCGCCGCGTGTCGAGGGGGGACATTACGATCGGCTGCTGCGTGGGGGAGACCTCAATAACTACGACCGGCTCACGCGGCCCGTCCCGCAGCGCTATGGCACCAGCCCTGACGATCCCGAGATGCAGAAGCTCAACACGGAGGAAGCGCGTCTGGAAGCGCATGCGCGGGATACCGCGGTGCGCTACCGCACGACGACCGACGAAATCGAGCGCGATAAACTGCGCGGCGAACTGGAAGACTTCGTCCTGCAACAGTTCGAGGTTCGGCAGCAGCGGCGGCAACTCGAACTCGAGCGATTGGAACAGCAGCTCAAGCGGCTGCGCGAAGCGATTGACAAGCGCACCAGTTCGCGTGACACACTGATCAAACAGCGCATCGAGCAACTGGTCGGCGAGGAATCGGACCTGGGCTTCTGAGAAGGTTCCGGATCACCAAAGGCGCCACGCTCGTGCCATGCTTTTTCGCGTAAGCGAATAAGCATGTCCTTCGTCACACGTGCCGAGGCAGTAATTCTTCTGAGCACTACCCCGAAGCACAAACGAGGGTTTTGCGATGCACCATGCTTTTCGCCAGAAGGTGGTGGAGACAAGACCCTCGCTAGCGCTTCGGGCTGGTATGAATTGCGGTGAAATCCTTCTCAAGCATCGCTACGCTCGATACCGCATGCTTATCGACTGCGGCGAAAAGCATGGCACGCAAGATCACACTGCGCGGCCGGGAAACGGCGCGCTCGCTCTGATTACCGCGTCAGCGCCGGCTTGCGCGCGATGTTCGACGGCAAATTGATCGTTTCGTTTTCGCCCGTCGCGCTTTTGATCGCCTGCGGTACCGTGCCGGTCTGCGCGCTGTTGACGCCCAGCACGTTCCAGTCCTTCAGGTCGCTGCGGGCCAGCGCATAGCCGGAGTTGATCACAGCCTGGTGCGTTTTGACATCCATGGCCACGACGCAAATCTTGGCCGTGCCCATGGCCCGGGTGCGCGTGAACACCGAAAGCTTGGGAATGGAAATGGGCGACGGCATGGCGAGGGGAATTTCCGGCACGCCGACGAACCATTCGGTGTGATCGGTGCCCAGGCTGCCCGCGCCGACCTCGACCACAACTTCGGCGTCCTCGCGCTTCTCGACGAGCTTGCAATCCTGGTTCAAAAGACGCTGGTGCAACGAGACGATCACATAATTCTTGTCCACGCAGTCCAGGTACTGCGTATCGACGAAGACCTTGGCATGCGCGATCGGCGTCAGGTCGACTTTATCGAGCGCCTGGTCCGTCGCCGTCGAGAGCAACAACTGCTCGATGCCGGTGCGGGCCGTATCGGTCTGCTTCGTGGTGACGCAGCCGGCTAGCGTTATTAGCGCGACAGCAACGACGCAGAAGTAGCGACGCGTCTTCATGGCGCGGCCTCGGTAGGAATTCGAGGAAACAGGAGAACAATGGCGGGAGATGAGCAGGCGAGAAGCGGCGTGGGACGCGCGAAGCGCGTGCGGTCTTCTTCTGTATCGGCCGTAATCGCTGCAACGATTCAGCCGGATTTTCCGTGAGCGCGTGCGCGCGACGCTAGCAACGTCTTTCGCATAGGTTCGCGGTAGCTTCAGAGCACAATCCCGCCCAACACGAACATGGCCACCGAGAAATAAATCACCAGTCCCGTCACGTCGACCAGGGTCGCCACAAACGGGGCCGAGGAAGTCGCGGGATCAAAACCGAGCCGCTTGAGCAAAAACGGCAGCATCGAGCCCGACAGCGTGCCCCAGGTGACGACGCCGATCAGAGACAGGCACACGGTCAGCCCATAACGCGCCCAATGCGGCCCATACAGGTCCGAAACCCAACTCCACAGCGCGATGCGCGCAAAGCCGATCGTCCCCAGCAAAGAGCCGAGCATGACGCCCGAAGTCAGTTCGCGCCGGAACACGCGTCCCCAATCGCGTAAATGGACCTCGCCCAATGCGAGCGCGCGAACCAGCAGCGTAGCGGCTTGCGAACCGGAGTTGCCGCCGCTGGAAATGATCAGCGGCACGAACATCGCCAGGATCACCGCCTTGGCAATTTCCTCTTCGTAATAGGCCATGGCGGTGGCGGTCAGCAATTCGCCGAGAAACAACAGGACCAGCCATGACGCACGCTTGCGCACCATCACCAGTAGCGGCGTCGTTGCGTACGGTTCGTCGAGCGCTTCCAGGCCGCCCAGGCGTTGAATTTCGCGAGTGGCTTCCTTCTCGGCCACGTCCAGCACGTCGTCGATCGTCACGATCCCCATCAGGAATCCATGCGTATCCACGACCGGTAACGCGGTGCGATCGTACTTGCGAAATACATCGACCGCGTGGCGCTTGCTGTCGGTCACGACCAGGCTGACGAACCGTTCGTCGAGCAAGGACGATACGTGCTCGTGCAGCGGAGCCAGCAACACTTCACGAATCCGTATGTCGTCGATCAGCCGGTTTTGGTTGTCAGTGACATAGACAACATTGAGCGTCTCGCTGTCCTTGCCATGCACGCGCACATGGTCCAGCACGTGCTTCACGGTCCATTCCCGCTTCACGGCAATGTAGTCGGGCGTCATCAGCCGGCCGACCGTATCCTTGCCGTAGCTGAGCAAGGATTTCGTCACTTGCTGTTGTTCGGCCGAGAGCAGCGGCAGCAAACGGGTTGATGTCTCGTGCGGCAGTTCTTCGAACAGCGCCGTACGATCGTCCGGCGCCATGTCGTTGAGCACGGCCGCGGCCGCCGCGTCGTCGAGCGTGGCCAGTAATTGCTGCTGCGAGTCGCCGTCCAAGTATTCGAAAGCTTCGGCGGCCTGGTGGCTGCCCAGCACGCGAAAGACGCGTGAGCGCTCCTCCATGTCGAGCCGGCTCAAGACGGCCGCGACGTCGGCCGGTAGCCAGCCGTTGAGCACGTCCCGCAACGTTTCGAAATCCGCAGCTTCGATCAGTTCGCGAATTTCCGGGAAAGCGAGCTTGCCAAGCATGGCGCGGACCTTTCTCGAACGTGATTGACCATAGGGGCGCGCAGCAGAAACCGCGCGCTATTATGGGATTCTAATCACCCACGGCGCGAATGAGCTGACAAAGCTGCTCGCAGAGAAAAGTCCGGCCTAGCGGGCGACGTCGTCGCCGTCTCTCGCCTTAACTACCTTGACGTTCGTCGACAGGAAATAAGGCTGCGAGTCGGAGTCGAAGACCGCTTCGCCAAAGATGGCCGCGAAGCCGCTCTTGGGGGCGGGCAATTCGTAGCGGTACGCGTCGCCAACTTGCTCGGCCGGATGGCTGGTCCACTTCGACTGGCGGAAATCGCGCGTTTCGGCCGCGGCCGTCCACGCCGAGACTTTGCTGGGCCTGGTATCGGCCTTCACCGTGAGAATCACGTTCCCCTTATCGTTGTCCAGTTCCCAGCTGAGCTTGGCCAGCGGCTTACCGCCCGCCGCCTGGCGATGCAGCGCCGAGATGGTGCCGATAATGCGCGTGAAGTCGTTCAAGCCGTGGCCGTTATTGGGCACATACAGAATGTGCTTCTGCCCATTGAGTTCGCCCCAGTACAAGTTCAACGCTTCAAGAGGCCAGTAGGGATCGTTCGTCCCCAATAGGATCACCTTCGGCTGTTTGAGCAGGCTGCGATAGGAAAAGGGATCGACGATCTTTTCGAGCATCTGGCCCGCCTCGGTCGCGCCCTGCTGCTGGATACCGCGCTTGGTGTAATCCTGGATTTGTTCGGAGAACTCGCCGAAGCTCTCGATTTGCAGCTTCATCTGCGCGCTCATGTTCAGCGTGTCGATGACCATCGGCGCAAAGGCGTTCACGCGTGGATCGACCGATGCCGTCAGCCAGGTGGTCCAGCCGCGCTTCGAGGCGCCGGTGAGCGTGAAGTTCTTGATGTCGAGCGACCACTCCTTCTTGGCGAACTCCTGGACCGCGTCCATGCCGCGCACGGCGCTTTTCACCATCGGCAACAAGAGCGGCCACGTGGCGTCGCGCGTATTCAGGAATTGCTCGAAGGTGTAAGAGATCGCACCGTCCTCGGTCAGCCCGTCGAAGATCGGCTGATTCGGCACCTGTTTGAGCACGGCCACGGGCGACTTCACGCGCTCGGCCACTTGCGCAAGCAGCGTTACTTCTTGCGGCAGCTTGGCCGGCTTGTCGCCCGCGGGAGCTTGAGCCAGCTCGTCTTTCCAGGCGCCGCCGTCGATGAGCAGGATGCCTTGTGCCTCGCTCTTCACCTCGCTGGGCTTGATGACATACAACTGGTGCCGCCAGGTCGTATCCTTCCAATGCTGCGAGGTGAGGATCAGCTCGGCCCACGTCGCCTTGCCGAGCGTTCCGACCTGCCGCTTCTCCCAACGATAGCTGTCGTCAGCCTTTTTCACGTAGGTGTGCAGCGGACCGGCGTCGGGCGCGAAATTTGCCGTATTTTCGGCCGAAAAGCTGGGCCGGGCCGCCACCAGTAGGAGCGAAAAACAAATGGTAAGCTTTAAGCAGGTTTTCACGACCGTGGGTCCTTGAAATACTCAAAGAGGCTTCGCGCGCCGGGAAACCGTCTGACGCAAGAGCGAGGGCGCGCAGGAAGGATTTAAGCGAGGGAGCGAACCCGTTCATCTTAAATCGACACAGGGTAAAGGGGCAACCCGCCCCGCCGAGAGCCGAACCATGATTTCCTCGAAGAACTCCGCCACGCCCCCCTTTGTACGACATTTCGTCTCGCTGGGCTTGCTGATCCTGGCTGTTACTGCCCTGGGCTGCGGTCACGCGGCGCCCTCGAAGGCGAAGCCGACCGCCGACGAGATGAAGCAGATGCAAGCCATGGTCGAGACGCCGCCGGTGAATCCGCTCGCGCCATTATCCGAGCGAGCGGAGAACGCCTATCGTCCGTGGGGTATCAAAGAGACCGCGGTCGATGCGCTGGGGCGCATCGGTACACAAGCGGTCCCGACGTTGGTCAAGACGCTCGATGATCCGAACCCACGCGTCCGCGCCGAAGCGGCGCGAGCCTTGGCCCGCATCGGACCCGAGGCGACCGAGGCGGTGCCGGCTTTGATGGCGAGGCTGGACGATCCGGATGAAGACGTGCGCCAGGCCTCGGCCCGCGCGCTGGGTCAGGTCGGACCGGCCGCCGCGCCGGCGGTGCCCGCGCTCATCAGCCTGATCGATGCGGCGTCGAACAAGTCATCGATTGCGAACCCGCCAGCGCCGAATACGCATCGATAATCGGCGCGCGGCGTAGGGTGCTCTGTGAGCACCGTGCTCGAATCTGCGGCTATGCGGTGCATACAGTGCACCCTACCATCACCCGCACTTTCAGACGCCAATCCGCGTGGGCATGTCTGCTATTTGCCCTTTGCCGTGGGTAGAAAGTGGACGATGTAGCTCCTATCGTCCTCGAGCGCGATGCTCTTCGCCGCCATATCGACTTGATACTTTTTTCCATTGCCGATTCCCATTACCACCGTGAGACGCGTGATCGAGCCTCGCGACTTGGAAAAAATGACCGACACGTATGTACGACCCTCCTCCAACGGAAACGAGAAAAGGCCCTCGTCTTCATCTCTTAACGCAACGGCCAATCCACTATTTTCGTAGTCGATATGACGGTCGCGCAAGGCTTCCTTGACGTCAGCCATCTGCTGGCCGATCTCGATCCTCGCTCCTCGCTGAGTGTTCGACGCCTTATCGCATGCCGTGGCCGAACCGACAAGCGGGAAAGGCACGCAGCAAACGCTCGCGAGCAACAACAGCCGTTGCATGGTTGTTTGTCCTTTCGGATCGGTTCAACATGCACCCTCTGTAAGTCAGTAAATGCTCTGCGAGCGCCAAGCCCAGCGGCGGCTCATGGTGTGCACAGCGCACCCTACAGATTACCCATAATTCAAGCGCGGCGGGCTGGGACGTTGTACGGGCACGTCGAACAGTCGCGGCTCATCGCCGGCGAGCGATTCTTTGAGCCGCGCTTCGAGCTCGTCGGGATCGGTGATCCGCTGCGCTTTCACACCCAGGGCCTGCGCGAGGTTCACGAAATCGATTTCCGGCTCGGTCAGGTCCATGCCGATGAAATGCCCGGCCCGGGCGGCTGGCAAGCCGATCTGCTGCGCTCCGACTTTCAGAATCTGATATTGCGCGTTGTTGCAGATCACGAACGTCACGGGCAGCTTGTAGCGGGCCGCGGTCCACAGACCTTGAATGCCATACATCGACGCTCCTTCGCCCAAGAGCGCGAGCACCGGACGCTCGGGCCAGGCGAGTTGCACGCCCATGGCGCAACCCAGCCCCCACCCTAGCGCCCAGCCGCGATGGCCGAAGTACCCGGTCGTGTTCTTCAGCGCGCCAAAACGCTCCAAGTAAGTGCCGGTCGTGGTGACGGCTTCTTCGACGACGGCCACGTCGGGCGGAATGACGCGGGCCACGCTCGACATCAGCGTCAAAGGCGTGAGCGGTCGCTGGCTTCGTTGCGCCTTGGCCTCTTCGACGAGCGCCGCGCGAGCCCGGCTGTGCGTGTCGGCGATCGCCGCCGCGCGCTTTTTCGCGGCTTCGGTTTGCGCCGCGGTCATGCCGCCGCGCAAAATTTCATCCAGTTCGGTGAGGCCCACTTTCAGGTCGCCCATCAATCCCACCTCGACCGGATAGTTTTTGCCGATCTGCCACGGGTCCTGGTCGATGTGTACGATCTTTATGTGCTCGGGAATCGCGCGGGAGGGCTCGAAGTAGACGTACAGCCGCAGCAGGTCCATGCCGACGACGAGAATCACGTCGTGATCGGCCAGCCGGGCTCGCACTTCCGGCGACCAGATTGGCATGCCGGGGGCCGAAAGCGGATGATCGGCCGGAAAGCCCAGCCGGCCGTGCGTCGTGCCCGATTCGGACATCACCGGCGCGCCGATGCGCTCGGCGACGGCAACCAACTCGGCCACGGCGTCCGCCTCGGTCGTGCGGCTGCCGACCAGGATCGCCGGATTGCGCGCGGCGCCTAGTACCTGGGCCGCTTGCCTTAGAGCACCAAGGGGCGGCCGCACGCGCACGTCGAGCGGCTTGGCCTTCGTCAGGTCCAGCTCAGCGATCTCGCTCTGCAGGTCCATCGGCAGCGACAGGAACACCGGGCCCGTCGGTGGCGTGAGCGCGGCCTGCCCCGCGCGGCGAATCGCGGTCGGCAGGTCTTCGACGCGATGCACTTCGGCCGCCCATTTCATCCACGGCTCGACGACGCGCACCATGTCCGACCAGAGGATCGGCTCCTCGAACATCAATCGCCGGTCTTGCTGCCCGGCCGTCACCAGGAGCGGCGTTCCCGCGCGATAGGCGTTGTAAAGCATGCCCATCGCGTTCCCCAGCCCGCAACTGATGTGCAGGTTCACGACGCCGAGCGAGCGCGAGGCCTGCGCGTAACCATCGGCCATGGCCACGACCGGCACTTCTTGCAGGCCGAGGATGTACTTGATGCGCTGGTCCGCGACCATGGCATCCGACAAGGGGAGTTCGGTTGTGCCGGGGTTGCCGAAGAGGTACTTCACGCCCTGGTCGGCCAGCATATCGAGAAAGGCCTGAATGCCGCTTTTTCCCATGACCCGTACCGCCGCGCTGAGGAAGAAAAGGTGCGCCACAAGATGCCGGCTCAGTGTACGCGACGGGTCCATCAAAGCAAATCGCCGGGCCAGGAGCGTAGCACGCGTGTTGGTGCCACGTTCCCGCCCGGCGACGGGTCATGATCGGATTGCTTTTCTCGGCCGAACGCGTGTTCGCTTATCGCACGTAAGTGCGTTGCGAGGTGCGTTGGACGCGCGACGAGCCGTAGTCTTCGTCCTGCGGTTCGGCCAAGGTCGGCTGATTGCTGCGACGTGCCACGTTGGCCGTGCTCGACGAACTGCGGCCCGGCAAGGTGGCTGGCTTCACCAGTCGATCGGTCGTACCGAGGTATTCCACGGCGCCTTCGTATTCGCGTGGGCCCTGCGCCGGTCCGCGCTGTGCGTATTGCTGACCGCTGGCGCTGGTGCGAGGCCGCGCGACATACGAGCGCGTGCCGCGCGTCATCTTCGGCGCGTATTCCGCCGGAGGCGCCGAGCGACGCGCCATCTGCGACCGACCGGGTTGATTCGGCATCTGCTGGGCGCCATTGCGCACGACCTGGAAACCGTACGGATGAGCGCGCGAGTAAGTGTCGGGGCCAAGGCCATTGCCGCCCGGCGAAGGCGGGCCGACCCAGTTGCCACAGTTGTCGCAGGTCGAGCAATGCGGATCGCCGGTACACCAATCGCCCCAGTAGAATTCGCCGCAGCCGCCCGGACGTCCACATCCGCCGCAGCCGAAACCATTCCAACCGCCCCAGCCGCCGCAAGTGTCTCCGCAGCCGCCGCCGCAATCTCCACAACCGCCACCGCCCCAACCGCAACCGGGCCAGCAGCATGGCGACCAGCCGCTCCCTTGCCACCAACAACATCCCGGCGCGCCCAAGGACAGGCAGGCCAGGCTCAATGCCAACACAACGCGCTTCATGACACGAATCCCCCCTCAAGGATTTCGACGGATTTCTGTAGCCTGTGGGAGATATCGGCGGAATGATCGGTACAGTCGAGAAAATCGGTATTGCCGGCAAGCTGGCCCGGCAAGGTTTGCCAGGCTTACCCGAACCGTCATTCGCCGCGGCTCGCAGTGAGCGCGGCCGACGACTATATTGCGCGAAAAGAAAGTGAAACCCGGGCAGCCTCGCAAGCGCGATCGCTGCCAGCATCCGACGCTTCCTGCCAAGAATGCCGAGGCCCCCGATGTCCGCCGCCCTGCCGATCCGCTCCCTGAATCACGTTGGCCGACTGACCAAACATCTCGACAAAAGCATCGCTTTCTATCGCGACGTGCTCGGCTTTCAAGAAATCGTGCGGCCGAATTTCGATTTTCCCGGCGCGTGGCTCTTCAACTACGGTTTGCAGATTCACCTGATCGTGAACGAATCGATTCCCGATCCCGACGGGCCGATTCAAACGCGCGATGGGCACCTGGCTTTCGAAGTCGAGGATCTCGCCACGGTCGAGCAACGTCTGGAAGAGCTCGGCATTCCGTTTCGCAAGAACACCGTAGCGCAGACGGGCCGCATGCAGATCTTCTTCCGCGATCCCGACGGCCATCACATCGAGGTCGGCCAGTATGCGCCGTCGCAGTTCGCTTAAGCGACGAGCGCGCAGCGGTAAGACGATTCTAAAAAGCTTGACGCGCCGGCGCGGGTGCCACCGGTAGCTTGGCTACCAGTGCTGTTTTGCACTGTTGGACGAGCCACCAGTGGCACCATCATCGAAAACGATTTCGCAAGGACGAGCGCTCGCTTCACCAGTTCATGGTGATGGCCAGGCGATTCAGAAAGATGACGGCGCCGACGACGGCCGCGCCGATCGAGGCGACAAGCACGGCGCCGCTGCCGATATCGAGCGCGTCGCGCAAGTGAGGGTTGTGGCTCTCGTCCACGGCCTTCGCCATCCGCTCGAGCGCCGAGTTCATCATTTCGGCAACCAGCACCATGGCGATGCACAACAGGAGCAAGCACCATTCGACCTGCGTGGCCTGCAAGACGAGCGCCGCGGCGAGCACCAATGCCGCAACGAAGAAATGAACTGAAAAGCTGCTCTCACCGCGCACGCCCAGCTTGGCGCCGCGAAACGCGCAGCGAAACTTGCGGACCCAGGAATTGGCGGGCGGTTCTTTCTTGGTCATCGGTCGCACCTTACGGCTATTCAAGCCCGTTCGCTCCTGCGATCGGGATTTGCGCCCCGCCCACGCGGCCCAGCGTGGTGCGCGGCATGAACCGCGGCTCGATCATCACGCTCAAGCCGTAGTTCTTCTTGCTGGCGTCGACGTTGCCGCCGATGCTCATCAGGAACGATTCGCCCACACGCGTGAGCATGAATTGCTCGCCGATATTACCGTTGTGGGCCACGTCAATCGTGCCGCCCGCCGACGAAATCCATTTCTCGCTCATGCGATAACTATACGACGCGATCAGCACCTCGCTATCGACCGGGGTGAAGGCATTGGGCACGTTGGGGCCGTTGATCGAGCGGAAACCGAGATAAACGCTGGCCCGCGGCGGGCGATTGATGAACCCGCCGATGGTGGCAATATGCTGCCCGCCGCCGAAGAAATCGAAAATACCGTCTGACAACAGCGTCACGCGGTCGCCGACGTGCCACGTGAAATCGTACTGCGTCAGACCGGCCACCTGGCCGAAGTCGTCGCGGTTGGCTTGCGGGAACAGCGCCGTCGACAGGTTAAACGAGACGAGATCGATGATGTGCTGATTGCCGGGCAGCCCGCGCTTGGTCTGCCAGCGCTGCTTGAGTCCGAGTCGGATCACGCTGAGATCGCCGGCAATTTCCGGCGATTGCGACGTGACGGAGCTCGCCAGGCCGTACCGCAATGCATAGAAGCGCGGATCCCATTGCGGCGGTACGACGTTCGCATTGAACGTGTTCGTGGCAAAGCGCCGGTTGAAGGCCTCGATATTATCGTCGTCGATCGGGTCGTAGAGCGGTAGGTTCTGGAAATCCTGCGTGGCACCTGCCCAGTAGGCGTCGACGTCGACGATCGCCTTATGCGCCAGCCCGTTGACGTTGAACAGCGTGCTCTGGATCGTTGGATCCACGTTCCAGAACGGCATCGTTGCGCGCACGCCGAACTGACCGTACGCGCGGTTCATCGCACCGGCCGGCTCGCGGAAGTTCGGCACGCCTTGCAGTGTCTCGTCCCAGTGGGCCAACTGCCCCAGGGCATACGGCACCACGTTCACCGGACCGACATCGAAGGGGAAATCAAGCTCCTGCGTGGTGAAGTAGCGACCGCCATGCACATTGGCTTCCCACGGCAGCCAGTTGAACTTGGCCTCTTCCTGAGGATCAGTCGGCCGGGCCGCGATCAACATGTTCGCGTAACCCAAGCTGGAATGCTCGTACCAGGTGAGCCGATCGTCGAGCAAGTCCTGCCCGATCCAATAATGATCCAGCCGCGGAAGCCACTGCGTCTGCGTGAACCAGTCGTTGACGCGGGCGCTACCCATGATGTCCCACGTCGAGTTGCCGCGGTACTGTTTGAGCATCAGGTCGGTGTCATAATCCTTCGCCTGATCCCATTCGCGCTCGAAATACTGTTCGAGGAAGTTGCGGTCCGAGATCAGCCCGAATTCGCCAGTGAGTTGGAAATTGTTTTCCAGGTATTGGCGATGACGCGCCAGCACCTTGTAGCGGTTCGTCCGATCCGGCTCGGGCAGCAGGTTCATACGGTCGCTGCCCAAAGTATCGAGACCGTGATCGTGAATGCCCCAGGCATCGAGGAAGCCGTTGTACGGCCCTTGCAAACCAAACAGCTCCGAACCGCGCCAACGATACGCGGTGCCCAACGCCGGGCCGCGGGCCGTGAAGTAGTCGGTGCTGAACGTCCAGTCGGTGCCGGGCAGGCGCTTCAGGCCCAACACCTGGTAGGTGTCCCAATCGATCAGGAATTGCTGACCGAAGATGTGGTCGCTCTTGAAGCGCGCCTGCCGGATGTAGAAGTTCGATTGCTCGACGTCGTTCTTCATCAACGGCCAATAAAAGACCGGCACGTTCTCGATGAAGATGAAGTTGTTGCGGCTGGTCGCCACCCGATCGTGCTGCATCACCGCTTCGCCGGTCTGCGGATCGATCTGCGGTTGCTTGGTGACCGGATCGACGACGGGCACGGGGTTGTCTTCGAAGAAGATGCTCTTCGCTTGCAGCCGATAGCCCGGCAAGGCCAGCCGGCTGCTGGTGAAGTAGGCGTTGGTGGCCATGAAGCGATTGGGGCCGGTCTGCTGCAAGATGTCGGCCTTCAGCTTCATCTTGCCCGCGAACTTCGGCACCGGCGAAAGGATCTCGGCCGCCAGCACCGTGCCCACCTGGTTGCGCACGTCGTAGTACATGCGTTGGGCGTAGATTTCGCGCTCGCCCTGGCGGAAGACGATGTTGCCTTCCATGTAGATTTCCAGCGGCACGTTTTCCGGCTGGAGGGTCTCGCCCGTGGTCGAGGCGGCGCCGGTCGTCCACAGCACGATGTTGTCGGCCGAAATATCGAGCGCGCCGAAGTTCGGCAGGTTGTCGATGATCACGTTCACCCCCTGCCGCATCTGCACCACGGTCTCGTTCCGCTGCGGATCCGTCTCGATCCGCGCGTCGTAAGGCACACGGCTGCGCGGGAAGAACTGGATGCGTCGCAGCCCTGGCTCGGGCGAGCCCGGCAGCGGCGGCCCGGCCGGAGGAGCTCCCGGTCCGGCAGGAGCCTGCGCGACGAGAATGCCGCCAGCCGACGGTCCCGTCGAAGCACCGGGTACGGTCGTGCTGAATCCGCCCGGCATGTACTGGGCCTGCTTCACTTGCGAATCATCGGTGCCGTTGCGTCGCGCGAGCGCTCGGCGATAAATCGCTGGCTTGATCAGCGGCTCGCCACCCGGGTTCGTAACACCGATTGCCACGGGCCCGGTCGATTGAAATTCACCGAACCATGTCTTGTCGACGATGCCGTTCGTGGGCTTTCCGCCCACGGTTTGCGATGTCGCGCCCGATCCGACGACCACGTCGCCGCTGAAGTACGCGATGACCCGATTCGCGGGCTCGGGCGAGTCGTCGTCCTGGTCTCGTTTGATCCACAGCACGGCCTCGTTGCCCGAAGCGCGCAGTTCTCCCTGCGCGACCGAGCAATGTCCGTGCAGCACCCATACTTCGTGAACGCCTTGCTGCCAATGATCGGCCTGATCGGCATCGATGCGAATCGAGGCCGCCGGATCAGGAGGCGGCAGATCGACTTGCACGGTGCTTTGAGCGCGTGCCGCCACGACGAACAGCGCGAAGACCGTGACAAGCGTCGCGAGAATCCGCCCCAAGCGCGCAGCGGCAAAACACGCAACGATTCCACGTCGCGCGCAGCGTAAGCTCGGCGATGAAGTAACGGCGGAAATTGTCAGCAGAGTCGACCTCAAACGTGACGCCGAACGAACGCCGGCGCGCGTTCTCAGTTTCGCGCGTACGAAATGAAGGGCGCGAAACTGAACGAAACTTCTTACGAGACGTGAACTTCCGGAAAAGTAGAGGGGCGGATTATAGGGGTGGTTGTGCCGGCCGGTCAAAGGCAATTTCGCGCGTTACTAGCGCGCCACAAGCCTTTACAAAATGGCTAGTTGCGCCGAGCTAGCATGTCGCCGATCCTGCCCGTCAGCCAGGCGGCTCCGGCCGCCGCTGCCAAAGCGACTGCCGGCATGACCGGTGCGCGCATCCGCATGTCGGTCCAATACACGGCGTGTACCAGCGTGAAACTGCCCGCTAGCAACAGGCCGAAGAGCCATGCCCGAGTGAACATTTTACGGCCGAGCTGGTAGAGCCCCACGAGCGCCAAGAAAAATTCCGCCACGTAGAACGCGGCCACCATGTAACGCTCGCGCCCTTCGCGCGCACTTTGGCCCGGCAGCGCGAGAGGTAACACACCCCACAACCGCGATTCGCGATAAACGCAGGCCCGCAGGAACATAAACGGGTCGTCGTGGATCGCCTCCCAAGCGATCTGGTGCCCCTCGCGATTGTCTTCCAGTTCGGCGGCCGAGGTGTGGTGGTGCCGCAAATCCAGGGCGAGATGGTTAAACTCTGCGGCGTCCCACGGTTCATCAGGGGCGGACCGGAGGTGTTCATAGAACCATGAATTATTCGCCAGCGCCAACGTGTGACCGCCGTGGGTGGTGGTGATGATCGGCCGGCCGAATTGAATCCAATTGCGTATGGCCCAGGGAGCGACGGTGATGCTTGCCGCGAAAATTACCGCCGCGACGGTGCTCACGCGCCGCGCATCACGCGGCAGCAGCCACACGAGCGCGGGTGGAATGGTCGCGGCCCACACGGCAAACGTCGGCCGGCAAAGGACCGCCAGACCGAGGGAGGTGCCCGCGGCCAAGGCGCGCAGCAGGTTTGGTCGTTCCAGGAGCAAGGTCAGGGCCAAAAGCGCGAGCGCAGCCAGAAACGTGGCCAACGTCTCACTCATCACCAAGGTCGATTGCCGCAGCAGAATCGGGTCGCATGCCGCGAGCGCCCCGGCCGCGAAGCGCCATCGGCCAAGCCCCCAGCGCCCGCCGACGAGCGCGGTAAACCACACCGTGGCCAACCCCAAGCCAACGTGCAGGGCAACAAGCCCCGCCAGGTTGAAGGCATGGTACTCGTAAGTCAGTGTTGCCAACAAAAGTGGATAAAGAACGGGCCGATAGGCCGAGGGCTCGCCCCCGTCGGGCCCGAACGTGCCATGCTCGCGCAGGTTAATTGCGAACTCGCGGTAGTTATCGACGTCGGCGCGCAGGGCACGCGTGTTACGCGACGCGACCGGCGCACGGACCAGCACCGCGAACAGCACCAGTGCGATCAACAACCAGCGATCGATTCGTGC
>DASZWQ010000061.1 GCA_035546535.1 Pirellulales bacterium
CTGCGCGAATTTCATGGTGCTCTATGACGTGATGCCCTTGGTCAATTCCATGAAGGCCGTTTCCAGGTTGACCTCTTCTTCCTTGAAAAGCGTCAGCTTGTGTCCGGCGCCGATCAACAGGCTGGGCAGATCGCTGTAGTCCTGCACATCGGGCGCGAGGGTCACGGTGAGAACGCCGCCCGTGGTGTCGATCTTTTCCACTCCCTTGTGCTGCGAGAGGAGTTTGGCGGCGCCATCGGTGTTGCCGGCGACGCCCACTTTCAACACCGGCTGGCGCCGCACCATGCGAATCACCTCGGCTACGTCCGCGTTCACCCGCAACTCGCCTAGTTCGATGATGCCGATCTTGTTGCAGATATCGGCCAGCTCGGGCAGGATGTGGCTCGAAACCATGATGGTCTTGCCCATATTGCGCAGCTCTTTGAGCAGGCCGCGGATTTCGATGCGGGCTCGCGGATCGAGGCCGCTGGCCGGCTCGTCCAACAGCAGCACTTGCGGATCGTGCAAAAGGACGCGGGCCAGGCCGAGCCGCTGTGTCATGCCGCGCGACAGGCTGGTGACGAGCGCCTCGCGCTTGTAGCCCAGGTCGACCAGGTCCAGCACCTCGTCGCAGATTTTGCGTCGCGCGTGCCCCTTGATGCGATAAGCGGCGGCGAAGAACTCCAAATACTCGATCACCTTCATGTCGTCGTACACGCCGAAGAAATCAGGCATGTAGCCGATGACGCGGCGAATTTCCTTCGGTCGCGTATAAATCGAGTAGCCGCACACGTACGCTTCGCCGAAGGTCGGATTCAGGAGCGTGGCCAGAATGCGCATCGTGGTCGTCTTGCCGGCGCCGTTAGGGCCGATGAAGCCGAACACGTCGCCGCGATCGAGCTTGATGTCGAGATGGCTGATCGCGTTCTTCTGACCGTATGTCTTGGTGAGGTCCTTGGTTTCGATCATAGTTGACAGGCTCTGCTCGCTCGGCGGTGCGTGATGCGGGACGCTGCTAAGGTGTGAAAGTCTTGCTCTTGGTGAGCGGATAGACGAAGCGATACACGGTCTGGTGCATGTCCTCCGCGCCGCCGAGCGCATGGCCGGCGTTTGTCAACTTCACGGCAGGCCGCTCGGCGTAGGCCACCAGGATAGCCCGGTTCTGATCGAGTAATTCCGAAAAATCGATGTACGATTCCTGCGCGTTGGTGGTGTGATGGCTCGCCCCCTCGCCGGCGGCTTGGAAGAACAGCATATCTTCGAGCGCCTGGATCGCCTTCTGCGCTTCGGCCGAATGCTGTGTCAGTGGCGATGACGTTTTCCAGGTCTCGGGATGGCGCAGCACGTGTTTCAAATCGCGCTGCTCGCCCGGCTGCAGCCGCGCCGTGGCGCCCTGCTTCAGATCACCCAGCAGGTACACCCACGTGCCCGACACAAGCATGCACTGCGATAGATCAATCGCCAGCGTGTTGCGAATGGTTCCCGCGGGCACGCCGTCAGGCGCGAGTACCATGTTGGCCGCCGGGGCTTCGGTATTTTGATAGGCGGTGCGGCCGACGAAGGCCTTCGTCGACCAGACCTGAACCGGTACGTTCCGCAAAGTATCAAGCTCCGGCGCGAACTCGTATTGGCCGGCGAACAGCCCCCTCGATCCGCCGGTGAATCGAGAGTCTCCGCTCGCGAGCCAGGACAGCAATCGCTGCGGATCGGCCACCGGCGCGCCCGAGGGAGCAAGCGGTTCAATCGCCAGGTCGAAGGTTTGCGACTGCGGCGAAAACAGATTCAACCAGCTCGTGCCGCGGGCCCAGCCGCTGGCAACGTCGACATCCACCAGATCCACCTGATTGAGACGCAATTCGTGGCCCTTGGTATAGGTCGCCAAGGCATACGCGCCGGCGCTGACGAGGACGACCCACAGCGGGAAGGTGACCCACGTCAACTCCATACGCTTGAGCAAGCGTTTGACCAGAAAATAATCGCCGGGGCCGATCAACACGATGTAGCCGAGAATCATGGCGGCCACCAGCGCGAACGAAATCGGCGTCACGCCCGTGAATTTACTGAGCCCCTGGCACATTTGATCGAGCAGGTCGGGCGTGCGTCGTCCGCCCGACATCGTCGTCGCTGAATTGCTGGCCGTAGCGCCAGGGCCCGTACCCGGTTCCGAAAGTCCGAGCAGCCGCGCCACCAGGTTGCCGCGCCCATCCCAATCGGGAAATGGACGCCGGTCAAGGTCGACGGCCACGAACACCACCTGCCCGAAGCGGCGCTGCGAACGCACGACAAGCGGCAGATTGCCGTCGGCCACCTCGATACGCCCCTGCACGTCGGCCAGGCGCGGCACGGGCAGCGAAAGGCCTCCCTGAGCCGCGCGCACCTTTCGCGAACCGCCGACAAAGTTTTCCAGGTCGACGGTGCGGCGTAGCGTTGTCATCTCGACAAGCTTACCCGGCGCATAGGAAGCCAGCGGAAAGTCGGCGGCCAGAACGGCCGGCGCTTCGGTGCCTGCGCAAATGAGCAGATGACCGCCCAGGGCGACCCACTCGTCGAGGGCTCGGCGTCGCGTGTCGCTATCGAGCATGGAGCGCACGCGGTCAGGCTCGCCCGTCGAAATTACGATCGCATCCGCACAATCGTAGCCGTACCATTGCGTGGGCAGGCTGTCGTTACTCGCCAGGTTTGCAATCGCGACCTTGACGCCCGTGCTCTGCTGGTGCAGTCGCGCCGCTTCCTCGGCGCCGATCGACGCGCCCAACGTGACAATCAGCTTTTCTTGATCGCCCAGCGGCGCCGGCAATGCGAGGCCATCCGGGCGTGGATGGTTGTCAAAAATCTCATCGACCAGATTTTTGTCGTCGGCTTGAAACTGTACGCGCAGATCGCCGAGGGCGCGCCCAAATTTCGCGTACAGAAGCACCGCCGTCGGCCGGCCCGGCAGCAATTGCACAGGGCGCGACGCGGTGACGACCGACGGCACGCCGTCGCCATCGGGCAGGATCAAACGGACCTGGCCGGTGATTGCCTCCGTAGCGCCGTCGAACGTCACTTCGACGGGCGTCCAATGGCCCAGTTTGTAGCGGCTGTCGAAGCCGACGCGCAGCTTCACGACCGCGGGCCCGTCGGCGGCGCATGCGACAGGAGCCGCCGCCAAGGACCAAAGCGCAAGCGCGAATGCAACTGGCCGGCCCCACGTTGCTGCCCACTTGCTCATGGCTTCTCCGCATCGGCGCAAGCGCAGACGAATTGCCCGCAACCGGGACAGCCGGCGCCGTACTTTTTGGCAACGGCCTCGGTGAGATCGACGCCGACGACGTTGGCCATCGTGGCCAACCAGGCGAGTACGTCGGCGAATTCTCCCAGCCGCTCTTCGTGCGTGCCGCTGCGCAGGGCAGCGGCCAGCTCGCCGACCTCTTCCATGAACCACATGAAAGTGCCGTCGACGCCGCGGGCCACGTCCTTTTTCAGATACATGTCGCGAATCAATTGCTGAAACGCGGAGAGCGCGATCGCGGTGCTGCCACCTTGAGAACTCGGCTGAGACGTCGACGGGGAACTTGATTGGGAATCGATCACTGGGACAAATCCTTCTCCAAGGCCGCCGCGCGTGGGTTGCCCGGCGCGAGCTCGCGCACCCGTTGCAAGGCTTGCCGCGCCCGATCGCGTCGGTCGGCCCGCAGGCACGCCTCGGCCAGGGCTATTTGCGACGCGACATCTTTTCCGTCGAGCTGTACGGCCACTTCAAATTCATCAGCCGCGGTTCGAAAATCACCACTCCCGACCGCCGCCTTGCCCAGCAGCCGATGCACGTCTACGTCCATGACGTCAATGTGCAGCGCCTCGCGCCCCCAGCGCGTGGCGGCCGCATAATCGTCGGCGGCCAGGGCCAGTTGCGCCCGCTTCTTGCGAATCGGCACGTCATCGGCGTCGAGCGCGGCCAGCTTTTCCAACACTTCTGCCAGCTTAACGTCATCAGCCTGGGCAAGATATAGCCTGGCCAGCGAGCGCTGCCAGGAATCGGCCGCCGGATGGCGCGCGGCGCCGATGCGGTACAGTTCTTCTGCGGCCGCATACTGTTCGGCCTTCAGCCGCAAGCCGGCCAGCAGATTCAGCAGATGGTCGTCGGGCTCCTCGCGATTCAGATGTTCTTCCAAGAGCGCCACGGCTGTCTGTGTTTCGCCCACCACCAGTCGAACGCGGGCGAGCACGTACGCCGCCTGCTGCCGGGCCTGCGCATTGGCCTTGGTATTCTTCAAAACCGCCTCGGCCAGCTTGCGCGCCTCGGCATAATCCTTCCGCGCGAGCCGACTGGCGGCAAGCCGGGCCGCGACCCGCGCATCATCCGGCTGTGCGCGGTGCAGCCGTTCGAGCGTCGCGGCCGGTTCATCGGGCTCGACCGTGTGCGCGCCCAGGCGGGCCACCACGTCGCGCACGTATTCGACGTATCCCTTCTCGAAGTCGGCTTGCTGCACGCCGAGCTCGCGCGCCAGCGCCGCCGGCGTATCGAGGTTATCGCGGTACGCTTTCAACATCTTGGCCAGCGCGTCGTCGCCATACTTCTCGGTCATGTACCGCGCATAAAGATCAGCCTGGCAGTAGGCCATTTGCCAATCGAGCCCCGACTGCGGCCGCACGAAGCCCAGGTTGATCGTGTCCAAGTTAAACAGCTCGTTCTTCGGCACGCGCTCTTTCAGAAGCTCATTCCAGGACGGTGGGCGCGCGAAACCTTCATTGCGCACGGCCAACGCCTCGGTAAACCAATGCGGAATGGCGAAGTGCGTTTGCTCTAGGTTCAACACGTGTACAAACTCGTGCTTAAGCACGCGAGCCCAGTTGTATTTCGTGGGCATGTCGTTCGGCGAAGCGAGCGCCACGATCTTTCCCGCGCATGCTCCCACCGTGTGTACGAAAGGCAAGCCGATCATTCGGGCGCTGAACCACCCGTGGCCGTTCGTGTTGCGGGCCCGGTTGAAGATTTCGAACTGCGATTTCTCGGTAGGCTCGAATTGGAAGGTCCGGCACAGCTCGGGATAGACTTCGTCCTCCAAGTAGCGGGCCGCGTAGCGCGCCAGGATCTCGTCGCGGCCGCGATCGAATCTGAGGATGAAGTGTTCCGTTTCGAGGACGGCGTAACCCTCCAGCACTTCCAGCACTTTCAACATGTTATTGACGCGCACGTTGAAAGGATCCGCGGCGAAGGCGGCGTCGAGCTGCTGCTTGGCCTCGATTTCTTCGCCCAGCCTCATCAGCACCACACCCAGGTCGCCGTAGGCGCCGACCAGTTGCGGCATCTTCGTGATCGCTTCGCGCAGGTATTTTGCCGCGTCCGGATAGCGCCGACTCTGGTCGAGCCCCATGCCGAACGACGCATAGAATTCGCCGCAATGCGGGTTCGTGACCTCGACGCGATGGATCAAGTGCGCCAGCCGCGCTTCCTGGTCGGCGTCACCAAATCCGTCGACCACTGCATAAGCAGCGGCCAGCCGGCCGGCCGCGGCCTCGGAGGCGGGATGCAACCGCACGGCCTCTTCGAAGACCGGCACGGCCTCCGTGGCTTGAAAATTCGACAGCAGGATATCGCCGCGAACCAGCAACGCTTCTTCGACCGTCGGATCGAGTTCCAACGCCCGAGTGAGGGCGGCGCGCGCCGCACCAACGTCGAAATTCTGCGCCGCCTGTCGGGCGAGCGCCGCGTGCACCTCGGCCGCATGAGGATTAAGCGCCAGCGCAGCCTTGAGTTCGCGCGCCGCCTCGGGCTGGTTGTACTTCTCCAGGTACAGGACCCCGGCGGCGTAGTGCGCGGGCCACCACGCCGGATCGGCCTTGAGTGCGTCGGGATACAGCTCGTTGACCAGGAAGCTGAACTGGCCGGACAGTCGGTTCCAGCGCGCGTACTGCGCGGCGCCGAGGCCGATCCAACCCAACGATTCGGGGTCGGTCACATCATGGGTGTTGTAGTAATCGACGAACCATTTGTAGGCCGCGTTGGCTGCCTCGAGATCGCCCGTCATGCGCAAGCGTTCGGCTTGAACCCAGCGGGCCTGCAATTGATCGCGGTCGAGAGCCAGCGCGGCCTCGGCGGCCTTGCCGGCGGCGGCGAGGTCGCCACGTGCCAAGGCCCACCGCGCGGCTTCGGCTTGTAGCGCGGCGGATTGCGGACGCTTCGCGGTGGCGTCGGCGAGCAACTTGGCCACTTCGTCGCGTTTGCCGACCGCCGCGCGGCAACGTGCCAGGCCGATCGCGGCCTCGATCGGCTGTGAGTCGGCGAGTGCCGCGTACGCTTCGGCTGCCTCTTCGTACTTGCCGGCCAGTAACAGCGCACGCGCCGTCTTCGTTTCGTTCTCGGCCCGCGCCGCGGTGACCGGACCGACCACGTGAACGGCTACCGTCGCGAGCGCAATAAACAGGCTGATCCGCAGCCGGCGCCGACTTTCGCAGTACGAGAGGTTCACATTTCAACGGTATCGCGCCGCTGCCGGGCCTTCAAGGCAAGGACGGGCACGATTGATCCACGCCGCAGCCCCGATGTGCTATCCTATCGCTAGTTGCGGGCGCGACGGATTGTGCCCAAAAGATTACGGGCTTGTGGCATTTCTCCATGGATGACAAACAAATATTTCTGTCGCCTGACCTGGCCTACCGGCTGGCGGCGATCGATATCGGCACCAATAGTATTCGGCTGCTCATCGTCGAGCCGCTGCGCGATGGCACCTATCGCATTCTCGACGAAGAAAAAGAGACAACCCGCCTGGGCCGCAACCTGGCAAAGACCAGGCGCTTGGATCCCGCGGCCGTCGAAGCATCGCTGGATGCCCTGCGGCGCATGAAGCAGATCGCCGACGGGTTTCAGGCCCGCGAGATCCGCGTGATCGCCACCTGCGCGGTGCGCGAAGCGAAAGATGGCGCGGATTTCTGCCGCCGCGCCAAGGAAGCGATCGGCCTCGATGTCGAGGTGATCAGCGGCGAGCAGGAAGGGCGGCTGGCGTTCTATAGCGTCGCCCGAAGTTTTCCTCTGGCCGGCAAGAACGTGGCCATCGCCGATATCGGCGGCGGCAGCACCGAGATCATCCTCGCCTCGGGCGATATGATCGAGGCCATTTACACCACGCCACTCGGCGCCGTGCGCCTGACGGACGAGTATCTCGGCGACGGCGAGGTGCAACTCGACGATTTCGAGCGCCTGCTCAAATCGATCGATCGCAAACTGCGTCGCGAAATCAAGAAGCGTTTTTTCGTGCCGCACGTGCTCATCGGCTCGGGCGGAACGTTCACGACATTGGCCGAGATGGTGATGGCCACCAAGGGGCAGTCCGGACTTCCCTTGCGCGGTTACGAGGTTACGCACGCCGAGGTGCGCCACCTGCTCGACCGGCTGCGCAAGATGCCCGCCAAGGCACGGCGCAACGTCAACGGGCTGAGCTCGGATCGGGCCGACATCATCGTGGCCGGCATGGCGATCATCGATCGGCTGATGCGGCGCTTCAAGGTGAACCGCTTGCAGGTACACAATCGCGGCATTCGCGACGGTCTGGTGCTGACGATGATCGATTCGACGCTGGGCACCGCGAGCCAGGACCCGCACGATCAGGACCTGGCCATCGAGCGCTTCGCGGCAGGCTGCGGCGTGGACCTGGCGCATGGGAGGCAAGTGGCGCGGCTGGCCGGCTTGATTTTCGCGCAGCTGGCCGAGCGTTTTCAACTACGGCCCGAGGATCGCCCACTGCTCGAAGCGGCCGCCCGCCTGCAAGACGTCGGCTACTTGATCGATTACGACAAGCATCACAAACACAGCTACCACTTGATCCTCAACAGTCGGCTGTCGGGCTTTCGACCGCAGGAACTGGAGCTGATCGCCAACATCGCCCGTTACCATCGCGGTGGCAAGCCCAAGGCGAAGCACGACAACTACGAACGGCTGAGCGCCCCGGACCGCGAGCGCGTGCGGCGGCTGGCGGCGATCTTGCGGATCGCGGGCGGATTGGATCGCAGTCACAGCCAGCAGGTGCGCGACGTCGAGCTCGAATTCCAGCCCGATGCCATCACGATGCACGTCATCGCCGACGAGTTGCCGGAAGTCGACCTGTGGGGCGCGCGGCGGCGGTGCGAGTTCTTCCAATGGGTCTTCGACATTCCGCTGCGCGTGGAAGGCTACGATCCGGCGGCGCGGCGCGGGGGGGGCGAGACGAACGGTAGCCACCTGACCAGCAGCGAAATGCCCCTGACTCAATCGTCGTAGAGCGATTCCCTCGTGCAGCGCGTCTTGAGTATGATGTATTACGTGGAGAAACACGTATGACCAAAATGCTTGAGCGGGCCTTCCTGGAAGCGGCGAAGCTTTCCCCGGCTGAGCAGGACTTGCTCGCCGCACGATTGCTCGCTGAGCTGGCGGCAGACGATGATTTCGATCGCGCTATTAGTCAGTCCGGCGACAAATTGGCAAAAATGGCGGCCGAAGCCATTGCTGAGAATCGCGCCGGCAAGACTGAAGAGCTTGATCCCAAGCGACTATGAAGTCGCACGACTCATCAATTTCCCCGCCTCTTGTCTGCACTGCCTGCGCGGGTGCAGCGACAAGCGCGCGAAGCCTATCTTTTATTCGTCGCCAATCCGCATCATCCCGGTTTGCGATTCAAGCGGGTTCTAGACGATCCACCGATTTACTCCGCGCGCGTCGGGATTAGTTATCGCGCGCTAGCGATATTGGACGGAGACGACTTGGTTTGGTTCTGGATCGGGTCGCACGCGGATTACGATAAGCGGCTTAGCGAGCTTTAAGGATTTTCGTCTTCGAAGTACCCAGAGGCGCAGGATGACGAAACGCGACGTCGATCCCACCGGGCGCTTCAGCTCCCGCGTCGAGAACTACGTGCGATATCGGCCCGGTTATCCCGCCGAGGTGTTGCGGGTGCTCGCCGAACAAACCGGATTCTCTCCGCGGGCGGTGGTGGCCGATATCGGATCGGGGACCGGCATCTCGACGCGTTTGTTTCTCGAACATGGCAACACGGTTTACGCCGTCGAACCGAATGACGCCATGCGTGCTGCGGCCGAAGTGCTCTCGCGCGACGAGCCACGCTTTCACAGTGTGAACGGTACGGCGGAACAGACCACGCTCGCCGATCATAGCATCGACTACGTGGTGGCCGGCCAGGCCTTTCACTGGTTCGACGTCGATCGCGCGCGGCATGAATTCCTGCGCGTTCTGCGCCCGGGCGGCTGGGTCGTGCTGATGTGGAACACGCGTCTGACCGACACCACGCCCTTTTTGCGCGGCTACGAAAAGCTGCTCCTCGAGTTCGGCACCGATTACCAGGAAGTGAATCACGCCAACGTCAGTCCCGAAACACTCAAGCGGTTTTTCGGAGCCACGCCGAGCTATCGGGCGATTCCCAACGAGCAAGTGTTCGATCTGGCCGGGCTGACGGGCCGATTGTTGTCATCGTCGTACGTGCCGGCCGAAGACGATCCACGCCATGCGCCGATGCTGGCGGCGCTCGCAAAACTGTTTGCAGCGCACGAAGAGGCCGGCCGCGTCCGCTTCGAGTACGATACCGAGCTGTACTTCGGTCAGCTCGTGTAATCGGTCGGTTTTTTCGACGCCTGGCTTCTCCCAGGGCGGCTCTTGCCAATGTCATCCAGCCTGTCGCTAACACCGGGAGATCATCGTCGCACGATCGCGATCGGCGGGCGCGAGCGCAGCTACCTGCTGCACGTGCCGCCGTCGTACGAGGACACGCAGCGGCTCCCCGTGGTGCTGGCTTTTCATGGTGGCGCGACCGACGCGTCGTACATGGTCCGCTTCTGCGGTTTGAACGAGACTGCGGACGAGCACGGATTTCTTGTCGCCTATCCGAATGGCACCGGCGAATTACCGAAATTGCTTTCCTGGAACGCCGGCAACTGTTGCGGCCACGCGCGGCGGAACAACGTCGACGACGTCGAGTTTGTTCGCGCCGTGCTGGATGAGCTCGCCCACACAGGGGCAATCGATGAGCGGCGTATCTTTGCGACCGGCATGTCGAACGGCGCCATGATGGCTTATCGGTTGGCCGCCGAAATGTCGGACCGCGTCGCGGCGATCGCGCCGGTGGCAGGCACCATGGAGCTCGATATTGCGGAACCGTCCCGGCCCGTCTCCGTGATTCACTTTCACGGCACCGCCGACGAGTTTGTCCCATTCGCGGGCGGCCGCGGCGTGCGCAGCCTGACACAGCACGCGTTCAGCTCTGTCGAAATTACGATTCGGCGGTGGGTCGAAATCAATGGCTGCCGCGCGGAGCCGACGGTGACCGATTTACCCAACGTCGGCGCTGACGGCCTGCCGATTGTTCGCCAAGAGTATGCCGCAGGGCCGAGCGGCGCCGAGGTCGTGCTCTACGTCGTCGAAGGGGGTGGGCACACCTGGCCCGGGCGCGTGCCGCGGCTGGCGGCGCTTGGCCCTTCGACGCAGAGCATCTCGGCCAATGACTTGATGTGGGAGTTTTTCACGCGGCATCCGCCCGACTAGCACTGGCGGCAAGCCACCAGTGGCACCCCAACGAGGGCTGTAAGGCAGCGTCCAAGCGCTACTTTGCCGGGCCGCCGGGAAAGCGATGGCCGGTGACTTCCATCGGAAACGCGTAGACGCTCGTGCGCGCGGTGACGTAGAGAGTCTTCAAATCCGTGCCGCCGAACTCGCAATTCGACGGGGACTTCGGCACCTTGATCGTGCCCAACAGCTTGCCCTGTGGGTCGAAGACTTGCACGCCCGTGGCCGCCGCGATGTACAAGTTGCCGCGGCTATCGACGGCACAACCATCGCCGCCGCCCCCTTTCTTTCCAGCGGGTTGTTCGACGGTGCAAAACACCTTGCCCGGGCCGAGCTTGCGGGGTCCAAGCACGGGATAGGCCCATTGCTGCTCGCGCAGAAACGTGATGACATACAGCGTCTTTTCGTCGGGCGACAGAATGATGCCGTTTGGGCCGACGATGTTGTCGATCAGCCGCGTGAGTTTGCCATCGGCGGTGACGTAGAACACGCCGGAGACCGGCTGATTCGATTTGCCATCGAGCGCGAAGATCGGATCGGTGAAGTAAACGCCGCCCGTGTTATCGATCACCAGATCGTTGGGTCGATTGAGCGGCTTGCCGTCGAACTCGCTGGCCAGCACGTGTTCTTCCTTCTTGGTCAGGCTCCAGACGACAATCCCGTTTTTCTGGCAGCCGACGAGGTCGCCGGCGGCGTTGAACATCAGGCCATTCGCGCCATGGGATTCTTCGCGCACGACCACGGCCGTATTATCCGGCTCGATCTTGTACACCTTCGCGGCCGGGACGTCGGTGAAGTAGACGACGCCGTTCTTGTCGGTAGCCGGTCCTTCGGTGAACTTGAACGTGCCGGCAATCTCCTTGGCTGGGCCGGTGGGGCCGATGCCGGGAATGGCACCGTTTTCGGCAGCACGCGCGTGCGCTGCAAGAGAAACGCCCGCAATCAGTATCGCGCAGGCTGGGAGAATGGCACGTCGAAAACGTCGGGCAACAGAGTTGTCACGCATGAGATGGATCTCCCCGTAAGAGCCGCCGAGCGAACGATGCAGAAATGACGTGCCCGCCAGGATAGCCGAAACGCGGTCGCGTCGCGACCAGCGGTCCTCGCCGGGAATTTCCGCTCAGTCGTCCAGCTCATCGGCCAGGCGCTCGACGGCCGCGTGCGCCTTTTCACCGTGGTGCTCTTCGAAGCGATGTTCGTAAACTTTTCGACCGAACTTGTAGAACAGAGCTGGCGTGACGATTTGATCCATCAAGGTCGAGCTGATCAAGCCGCCCATCACGACGACAGCCAGCGGGTGCAAAATCTCTTTGCCGGTCTCGCCGGCCCCCATCGCCAGCGGGATCAAACCGATCGTGGCGGTGAGAGCCGTCATCAGCACCGGCGCCAGGCGTTCGAGGCTGCCACGGATAATCATCTTCTCGTCGAAATGCTCCCCCTCGTACTGCATCAAGTGGATGTAGTGCGAGATCATCATGATGCCGTTGCGATTCACGATGCCGATCAGGGTGATGAAGCCTACCCAGTGCGCCACCGACAGGCTCGTGGCCTGAATCCACACGTGCGGCCACTGCCAGAACGGGGCCTCGCGCAGGGCCTCGGCCGTGGGCCATTGCGTGAGCAGTAGGGCGAGCACGGCGCCGATCGCAGCCAGCGGAATGTTCACCATCACCTGCAAGGCCGCGCGCCAAGAGCCCAGGCACTTGAGCAACAAGAGAAAGACACCCGTTACGGCCACACTTCCCAGGATCAGCAGCCGCAGGTTCGCTTCCTGCTGCGCCTCGAACTGGCCGCCGTACTCGACGAAGTAGCCGGCCGACAACGTGGGCAGCACCTTGGCGGATACCCCTTCTTCGATATCGTGAACGACGCCGACCAGGTCGCGGCCCGCAACATTGGCCATGACCACGATGCGCCGCACGACGTTTTCGCGATTGATGGTGTTCGGCCCGGCGGTTTGCACGACTTCGGCCACCGTACCGAGCGCCACACGCGCGCCCGAGGGGGTCGTGAGCAGCGTGGAGCGCACCACCTCGATGTCGTTGCGCGCCTTGGCGTCGAACCACACCACCAGGTCGAACGTGCGTTGCCCTTCCAGTACTTGCGAGACCTTGCGTCCTTGCAGCGCAGTTTCCAGCGCGTCGGCCACGTCGGCGGGCGACAGGCCGTAGCGCACGGCGTTCTCGCGCAACACCGTGACGCGGACTTGCGGGATTTCGACTTGCGGTTCGATCTGCAGATCGACGATGCCGGGCACATTCTGCATGATGCCGTAAATCTCGCGCGCCTTCGCGCGCAGCACCTGCAAGTCCGAGCCGTAGAGCTTCACGGCGATCTGTGCGCGGATGCCCGACATGATGTGATCGAGCCGGTGCGAGATAGGCTGACCGATGTTGTAGACCACGCCCGGCACCTGCGAGAGGCGCGTACGGATGTCGGCCAGCACCTCCTCGCGCGGGCGGCCTTGTTCGTTAATACCCCAGCCGGCAATGCCGGGAATGGCACGCATGAAAGCATAGAAGATGCCCGGCTTCGGTTGCTCATGCTCGACCAGCCCGACGTCGATCTCGGAGTAGTTCACGTTCTCGGCGTGTTCGTCCAGCTCGGCGCGGCCGGTGCGACGCGAGGTGTGTGTCACCTCGGGCACCTGACGCAGCATGTCCTCGGTCAAGCGTCCGATGCGGTTCGATTCGTCGAGGCTCGTGGCCGGGGGCGCCGTCGACCCGATCGTCAACGTGCCTTCGTTAAAGGGAGGCATGAACTCGCCCCCCATGAACGCCACGGCCACGACCGAAATCGTGGCCAGCACGGCGGTCACGGCCAACACAATCCACGCGTGTCGCAATGTGATGTGCAACAAGCGCTCGTCAATGCGTTTCAGCCAGCGCAACAGCAACGGGTCGTGGGCGTGCTCCAGGAACTTTGCCCTAGGAAGCACGTACGATGCCAGGACCGGCGTCACGGTGAGCGATACGCCCAGCGAGGCCAAGAGCGTCAACAAGTACGAGAGCCCCAGCGGCGCGAACATGCGCCCTTCCAATCCGCCGAGTGAGAACAGCGGCAGCACGACCAGCACGACGATCAACGTCGCGTAAACGATGCTGTTGCGCACCTCGGCCGAGGCCAGGAAGATGACTTTGATCGGATTATCCGGAACCGGCTTGGCGCGGTTTTCTTTCAGCCGGCGATAAATGTTTTCGACGTCGACGATCGAATCGTCGACCAACTCGCCGATGGCCACGGCCAGGCCGCCCAGCGTCATCGTGTTGATCGACAGGCCGAAGAAATGGAACACCAATGCCGTGACAATGATCGATAGCGGTATGGCGGTGAGCGTGATCACGCTGGTGCGAAAATTCCACAGGAACAAGAAGAGCACCACCACGACCCATACCGCCCCATCGCGGATGGCTTCTTCGACGTTCTTGATGGCTACGTTGATGAAGTTTGCTTGCCGAAAGATGTCGCTCTCGATCTTCACGTCCGGCGGCAACGTGGCCTGAATGTCGTCGAGCGTGGCCAGGATCTTGCGATCCAGCGTCAGCGTGTCGGCGCCCGGCTGCTTCTGGATGGTGAGAATCACGGCCGGCTGGCTGTTCACGCTGCCGTCGCCGCGCGCGATGGGCCCGCCGAAACGGACGTCCGCCACTTGCCGCACCGTCACGGCGACCGGCTCGCCTTCGCGAACGACCGTGTTTTCCAGATCCTCGAGCGTGATCGCACGGCCGACGATGCGGATCAGCGACTCCTCGTCGCCGCGCACCAGAAACCCGCCACCGGTGACGGCGTTCGATTTCTCCACGGCCCGCGTCAGCTCGTCGAGTGTCACGTTGTATTGGGCCAACCGCTCGGGCGAGGTCAGCACCTGAAACTGCTTGAGCGTGCCCCCCATCACCACGACTTGCGAGACGCCGTTCTGGGCGAGCAAACGCGGCCGCAGCGTCCAATCGGCCAGCGTGCGCAGCTCCATGGTGTCGGTCGGCCCGTCGCTGCGCAGGCCGACAAGCAGGATCTCGCCCATGATCGAGCTGATGGGCGCCATGAGCGGATTCACGGCGCGTGGCAAGCGCGGCCGGGCGAGCTGCAATTTTTCGTTGACGATCTGCCGATCGACGTAGATATCGGTCCCCCATTCGAACTCGACCCACACGATGCTGATGCCGATGCCCGAGGCCGATCGCACCCGCAAGACGTCGGTCGCGCCGTTTAATACCGATTCGATGGGAAAGGTGACCAGCGTCTCGACCTCTTCCGGCGCCAAGCCCGGCGCTTCGGTGAGGATGGCCACCGTGGGCCGATTCAAATCAGGGAACACGTCGATCGGCAATTGCGCCGCGACGTACCCGCCATAGATCAAGAGCAGCGCCGTGGCGGCCAGCACCAGCGAGCGGTTCTTCAACGAAATCGCGATGATGCGGTTCAGCATGCCGGCACCTGGGTCCGCGAGAATTGGCTCATGGCGTGGCATCCTGGTGCGTGTGCGGCGCCGCCACTTGCCGCGCGGGACCGCGCGCCGTGGCATCGGGGCGAGCTCGCGGCGTGATGGCCAGCCGCGCCAGCATTCCCTCTTTCAACTCTCCGCCGCTATTGTCGAGATCGACCCACACGCTCATCGCACGACTGAAGCTCGATAGCATCGGCGCCGTGCGATTGACCACGCCCGTGGCCGCGTACGCCGGGTTGGCCGTGATCGTCACCGTGACCGGCTGATCGACGCCGACGTCGACCGATTCCTGTTCGTGTACATAGCCGCGGGCAACGACGCGGCGGGTGTCGTGTACCTCGAAGAGCTCGTCCTGCGAGCGTACGACCTGGCCGATCGCCAGATCAAACAGCGTGATCCGGCCATCGATCGGCGAACGAATAACGCTCGTGGTGCGGATCGCCTCGGACGAGGCTCCCTCGGTAATGTCGAGCCGGGCGATCTCTTCGATCTCGTCGTCGGCCAGGCCCATCAGCGATAACTTGTGCTTCAGGCTGTTGACGGTCGCCTGCAGGTTTTCGGTTTCGGTTTGCGTTTCCCACAAGTCCTTTTCCGCGATCCCGCCGGTTGTATTGAGGCGACGATACTGCTCGAGCACTTTGCGCGACAGCTTCAGTTGCGATTGGGCGCGCAGCAGATCCAGTTGCACGTTGCGCAGCTCGAGGCTCTCGACTTCGGCCAAGACTTCTCCGGCCTTCACCGTCTGGCCATGTTCGACGACTATCCGGGCGATGCGCCCGGTGACCGTCGAATACGCCATGGCTTTCTTATCGGTGGGAAGCTCGATCTGTCCCTGGGCGATGACTTGTCGCGGCGCGGCGATATGCTGCGCGGATCGCGCCCCCGCGGCCGATGCGGGCGCGGCGTTGGCGGATGCCGCCTGCTCGTCAGCCGCCGTGAAGAGCGAAGCCAGCTCATGCCGGCCGGTCAATACGACCGGGTCGCCGGGAAATGCTCCATCGAGAATCTCGACAAACGCGCCGCTGCGCATGCCGAGCTTCACCGGCTGGCGCACAAAGGTGCCGGGACGTTCTTCGACCAACAACCATGGCGCACCACCGGGATCGACGACCGCATCGTAGGGACAGGCGATCGCGTCCGCGGCCACCCGCGCGCGGATGCGCAAGCGACAAAACATCCCTTCGCGCAGCAGCTTCTCGTGATTGTCGACTTCCACGTGGACGTGCAAACTGCGCGACTCGGGGTCGAGCTTTACGCCCACGTGGTCGACCTTGCCGACGAAGGCTTGATCCGGGAGAGCATCCACGAGCACGTCGACCGCCTGTCCTTCGGCCACTGACGTGCTGTCGGTTTCCAGCACCTGGCCGTGTACCCACATCACGGAGAGGTCGACGATCTCGTAGACCTGCTCCCAGGGCGCGACCACCTGCCCCACGCGCACGTTCGCGGCCGCCACGACGCCAGCCAGTGGGCTGACAATGGGAATGGTGCGAATCGGCTCGCGCGTGGTCAACAATTGATCGATCATGGCCTGGGTGAAGCCCAGGGACAGCAGCTTGCGAATGGCGATGCCGCGGTCGGCCGCCCATTGATCGCGCAGGGCTTGTGTTTCCAACACGCGCCGTTCGGAGATGCTGCCGCTGGAGGCCAATCCGCCGCGCTGCTCGAGCAGCCGGCTGGCCAGCAGGTATTCGGTGGCGGCCTTGAGCAAGTCGAGCTGCAGCGTCTCGATTTCCTGGCTCTCAACCTCGGCCAACCGCTGTCCCTTTTCGACCGTATCGCCGGGCTGCACCAGGACCTCGGCGATGCGCCCCGCGACCAGCGACGTGGCAAAGGCGTGGGTCCGCCAGGGAATCTCGACCGTGGCATTGGCCATGATGTCGCGCTCGAGGTCTTGCAAGTGCAGGACCGTGGTCGTGACGCCCAGTGATTTCTGAGCCGCGGACGAAATCAACAAGCGATCGCCGCGCACGGCTGCGCCCGCGCTGGGCAGATTATCGTGCTCGTCATGGGCATGGACCGTTAATGGCGCGAATAGCGCGCCTGCCACCACGATGGACCAAGACAAGGGACAGGCGATACGCCACGGACGATTCTTCATGGCTGCGCCTCCGCGCCGGGGGCTGCTACTTGTTTTTCGGTATCCGTGGTGTCGGCTGTTTTAGGCAACCGGGTGGCGACCGCCGTTAGCCGTGCCAAGGGACTCACTGTTGCTTGTTCCAACTCGGCTCGATCGACGGACCGGCCATCACCAAGGGCCGCATGTGCCAGATCAAACTGGGCGCGCAAGTCGCGACGCGCCAGGTTGACCTCTTCCCAGTCGCGACGTGGCACGCCGCTGTCGCGTGCCAGCAGCATCAGCTTCGTGATCACGATATCCACTTCATCGAGCGGCCGGTGGGCACGCGGCGGATGCCCTTCGGCAAGCGCGGAAAGAATCTGCTGGCGGTAAGCCGCCAAGCGCGCGACGGCACTCTGGTAGTCGCGCGGCATGTCGACATCGGCTTCCGTGATTGCGACGTCTTCTTCGTCGTGTTCGTGGCCGGCGGTTGCATCATGGCCGTGGCCGTGCTCGTCGTGCTCATGCGCATGCCCTTCGTGGTCAGAATGCTCGTGATGCTTGCTCTGTTCGGCTTGGTCCGTTGCAGCGCCGTGGCCGGTGCAACCTGCCGCGAATAGACAGGCGGCGCAGTAGGCGGCAAGAACGACGATCGTCGTCCGATGAGCAGGCGCGCTTGAAATGGTGGCGGTTACGAACATGGACCATCCACAAGGAAAACGCGAGGATCCAAGGATACACGAATCGCCAAAGGGAAGGCCGACGCGCATCTCGAACCGCGTCGCAGCCTGTCGAAAGCGCACGATAGAGAGATCGCGCGCGAGAAGCCGTCTTAGGTCCGCAGGACTCCCGAGCGCTCGTGGCGCGCAGTGTCACACAGCGGGAATGAGGCTTGCCGATTCGCCGCTTCTGTCTCGGGCGTGGCGGCGACAAGAGGCACAGCCTCGAACTCGGCGGCCGGCGGTGCGGCTACAGAGACTACCGGCAGGCGCGCCGCTGAGTCGGTCACGTCGTCACCGATTAATCGCACGACAAGCATGTGCTCGCCGGAATCGGTCGAGTCTTCGTGCTCCTGATCCTGCGCCGGAAGCGTGAACTGGAAGCCGAGCAGGAAGATGTGCATATGCACCTGCGCGGCAAACCAGGCGGGCTCGTCGCAGTCGTCCGACGGCTGGAGCATGGCCAGCGGCACCGCATCGTGATGGTCGTGCGGGCTCAGGCCGCCTGGATGCGCATGCTGCATGCCGGTCGAGAAGGTGGCCGTCATCAGCAAGGCCACCGCGACCAACCGCGTGCAACTTTCTACAGGTCGACTGCACATCGAGAACGGTTCCTGAACAGGCTGCGCGCCCCACCACGGCGTCTGTGTAAGTATACATGGTGTAGGAAGTATGGACCAATCCGCCATCGCGGCGATGCCGCCGAAAAGCACCATGAGGAGTGCCGTTTCACCCGCTTCGCTCCCCACCGAAAACGGTGAGAAACCCGGGGCTCGGTGGCCCACCTTGACCCCCACTCTCGGCTCAGATGCGGTGATTTGCGGTTGCCAGCATGTGCCGCGTCGTTTTTAATGTTCGGTTGTTCAACCCGGCGGCCAGTGGTTGAACTGCTCCGATTGTGCTGTTAACGAGGGCCGGCGCGGCGGTCCCCCTGGAACAAGGCACCAGCAACAGTCAATCGGCGGCTGCGTCGGACGTGCTGCTCGGTAAGCATTCTCGCCCCCAAACCACAGATCGAATAAGGACAGGACGAATCATGACGCCAGACGCTTCCAAGAAGGCCCCGACCAAGACCGAAATCCTCAACGCGCTCGCTGAGAAGACGCAGCTCACGAAAGCTCAAATCAGTGCCGTATTCGATGCGCTCAGCGAGGAAATCGGCGCGAGCCTCGACGGCCCCGGCTCGTTCACGATCCCCGGTCTGGTCAAGATCGAGCGCAAGCACGTGCCGGCCAAGCCCGCCCGCACCGGCGTCCCCAACCCCTTCAAGCCGGGCGAGCTGATGGACGTGCCGGCCAAGCCCGCCTCGACCAAGATCACGGTTCGGGCGCTGAAGCAGTTGAAGGACATGGGTAAGTAGGCGTGAAGTAAACCGCAACGAGTCGGCCGCGGTAAGTCGAAGGCGGCGATTAGTTGTCCGATCCGGGGCAGTAGAGCGTGGCCGTTAGCGCGTACAGGTGGGCTACGCGCAGCAGGTCGTCGATCGACACCCACTCATTAACGGTGTGCTGGCCGCCGGCGCGCGGACCGTGTGTAATCGCCGGCACGCGCGCCAAGGCCCAGAAGCTGTTACCATCGTCGACGAATGGCTTGGCGCCGCAGGCGATTCTCCGGCCTTGCTGCGTCGTGTAACCGCGCTGAAAACATTGCACGAGCGGGCAATCTTCCTCCAGCAGGAACGCGCCGCGGACCGGCCGCCACTCGATTTCCGCAGTAGTGCGACTGCGCTCGGCGATGCTGTCCACCCGCTCGCGAAATTCCTGTTCGACACGCAGCGCGTCGGCATCGGGCAACCAGCGCCGCGTTCCTTCCAGCCAGCACTCTTGCGGATACTGGTTGTAGATTTCGCCGCTGTGTACCTGGCCGACGAACACGGTTTCGATCCCTGCGACCGGATGCCGCCGTTGCGCCAGCCGGCCAGACAGCTCGTCGAGCGCCTCGATCAACGCCGCGCCCGCGCGAATCACGCTCGGTTCGTTCGCCGGGCGCATCACTTCGTGAACGGGCGGGCCTGAGCGCCGCAATGTGACTTTCCAGGTCGCCGAGCCGCGACCGGCGAGCGGCAACTCGGCCGAGAGTGGCTCGGGAATCAACACGGCGTCGCCGTGTACGCCGGCGGTGATCAGCGCGTTGAGCTGCTGGCCCAATCCCCACGGAGCCTCGTGCAGATCGTGCGCGACTAACAAGATGGCGCCGGCCGACAAGGCGCCTGTGTCGCGCAGGACGTACAACGCTTCGACGGCCGCGGCCAGGCCGGCCTTCATGTCCGAGGCGCCGCTGCCGGTGAGCTGCCCATCAATGACCGCTGGCGGCACGAATGGTAAATGTACGGTGTCGAGATGGCCATCGAATTGCAGCGTTCGGCCCGGTCGCCCGCTGTCGAAGCGCACTACCACGGCAGGCGACGCGGGATGGCCGGCGACAGGCCGATCGACGACAAACCCTTCGCCGCGCAGCAAATGAGCCAGGCAGTCGGCTGCGGCGCCGGCCTGGCCCGTCGGACTAGGGACCGCCACGAGCTGTTGCGCGGTGTTGAGCAATCGGTCGCGGCGGACGGCCGCGCGTAATCGATCACTGACGTCTCGTAACGTCATTTATGTTTTCCTTGAAGATCGTGCATGGCGTGGAAAGGTGTGCGGCCCGCTACAGCTTGCCCCTGCGGCAAATCATGCCCTGCCGCCATGCTAGCAAAGTTTGGCGGACGGGCGCGACGATGGTTTCGATAGGGATCGAAACGGCCCCACGCAGAGAGGCGGCCGCGTAGTTCTCACATCCACCGCCGCGCGGGGGCAAGACGTATGCAGTACCTGACGCGAATCGACGTGCTTCTGGGCATTGGCTTTGCGGTCGCGGTTTTCGCGATCGTGGGCGGTATCCGCGGCGTGTACAGCGTAGCGGCCATGTCGCGCCGCGAGCGCAGCAACCAGGCCACGACCGAGCTACCCATCGAAACGGCCATGCCGAAGCGCGAGCGGCGTGGGCCGCCGCCCGATCGGCGCCGCAAAGCGGCCTAGGTCGAGATTGCCACCAGAGTTCGGGCCTTGCCCTCAGCCAAAGAAGCCGCGCTTGCCGAACGAGGCGACCGCCTCGGCCTCGGTGTTCGAGATATCGAACAGCTTCGTGAGGTTCGTGATCTTGAACACCTCGAGCAGGTTCGGCGAGATGTTGCAGAACTTGAGCGTGATCTTGTCGTTCTTGCAGCGCTTGTGCAGCGGCAGCAGCTTGCCGAGCATCGCCGAGGACATGAACTTCACGCCTTGGAAGTTCACCAGCAACTTTTTGTTGCCTGCGGCTTCGAGCGCGACGTCGGCGAATTCCTTACCGATCTGATCGATCATGTTCTGATCCGTGATCGTTCCCTCCTGGAAATAGACGACCAGCACCTCGCCTTGGTCTTGCAGTCGGAGGTGAGAGTAATTCACGGTCGGTAAGCTCCCTGGTTGGCTTCGCAGGTGGATGATTCGAGCGTGCGACGAAGAGCCTCGATGCGTGCTAGGTGGTTTTCCACAGCGCCTTGTCGGAAATGTCTTTGCGGCACCAAGCGCCCTCCCAGCGAATCGCTTTGATCGCGGTATAGGCGTTCAACTTCGCCGCCGGAATCGTCGTACCCAGGGCCGTGACCGACAAGACGCGGCCGCCGTCGGTGACGACCTGGCCATCGAGCATGGTCGTGCCCGCATGAAATACTTGCACATCTTTCAAGCGGGCGGCTTCGTCGAGACCGCGAATCGGCTTGTGCCGGGCGTATTTCCCGGGATATCCCTCGGCAGCCATGACTACGCACACGGCTGGGCGAGGATCCCATTCCAGCGGCGCGATCTCGTCCAGGCGGCCTTCGGTCGTGGCCAGGAGCACTTCCAGCAAATCGCTTTTCAACCGCATGAGCAGCGGCTGGCACTCCGGATCGCCGAAACGGACGTTGTACTCCAGCACCTTGGCGCCTTGATTTGTCAACATCACGCCCGCGTACAACACGCCGCGAAACGGCCGCCGCGAACGCTTCATGGCGTGTACGGTCGGCACCAGCACGTGCTCCTCGATGCGCGCGAGCATCTCGTCGGTGACCAAGGGAGCGGGGCAATACGCTCCCATGCCGCCCGTGTTGGGACCGGTATCGCCATCGTGGGCGCGCTTGTGATCCTGAGTGGCCGGTAGTGTGACGATCGTCTGCCCGTCGGTGATCGCCAGGACGCTCGCTTCTTCACCGTCGAGGCGTTCTTCGATCACGATCTGATCCCCGGCCGAACCAAACTCGCGTTTGCGCGCGATGCGATCGACGGCCTCGAGCGCCTCGGCCCGGCCCGCGCAAACGATGACCCCCTTGCCGGCGGCCAGGCCGTCGGCCTTGACGACCACCGGCACGTCTTCGCGATCCTTGAGGAAAGTGATCGCGCTATCGGCATTGCGGAACACGCGATAATCGCCTGTCGGCACGTCGGCGTGCCGCAGCAGGTTCTTGCAAAAAACCTTGCTCCCTTCCAACTCGGCCGCGGCCTTGGTGGGGCCGAAGATGCGCAGCTTCTCGCTCGTGAAGGCATCGACGATTCCCAACGTCAGCGGCACTTCGGGCCCGACGACCGTGAGACCGATATCGTTTTGCCGCACGAACTTGATCAGGCGCGGAAAATCGGTGGGACTGATATCGACGTTCTCGGCGACGCCAGTCGTCCCGGCGTTACCAGGGGCGACGAAAACGCGGTCGACGTGCGGACTTTGCGCGAGCTTCCAGGCCAGCGCATGCTCGCGGCCGCCGCTACCAATCACCAAGACCTTCATAGCCGGTGCACCAAGAGAAAAACGAGGGAAACGACGTTGCACCTGAGAACATGCCCCATCGCTGGCGATTCTAGCGCCTCAGGGAAATGCGTACAAGGATCGCGGAAGCGGGCAGCGGGCAGTCGGCGGTCAGCAGCGAAACGTGTCGTCGCAGTTAGCTGCCGACTTGCTCGGCGGACAACTAGGCTCCGATTTCGCCCAAGCACTGCGCACGAATGCCGGCAAAGACCTGCAAATAGGTCGCAAGCGGCAAGCCGTCGACACTTGCCTCGCGTCGCCCGGTCACTCCATCGACCAACCCGGCATCGCCCACCAAACGCTCGATGAGCTCGCGTAATTCCTCCATTGTCCAGCGAGCGGCCTCGGCCAGGCCGCGCAGGCGGCATAATGCCAGCGCCAGTGCATAGGCCCCCCAATCACTGACGCCGGCCAGAATCGTGTAATCGGTCGCAATGCGGCAGGGCACGAGGGCCGCCGGGCCAACGGTGATCGCGGAGCGCAAAATCTCCCAAGGAATCGCTCCCATGCCGATTTCGTTGCCGCCATCGCCGATGCCGATGGTCGTGATGGGCAAATCGCGCTCGGCGACAACCTCGAATAACCGATGCGCCCGAGCCGTCCAAACATCGATGGCGACGCCACGCATGTTGTGGCACACATCCCGACTGGCCGGCGGCACCTCACGCTGGAATTCGCTCGCAGGCGTGGCGTTCGTGCGGCGCTGTGCCTGTAGCGATCGCTCGGTGTGGCTAGGGCCCACGCGCTCGATCGCGATCAGATGCGAGAGTCTGCGGCCAAAGGCGGATCCCAAAAAATCATCGACCCATTGATCGGCACGTGACGGCTCGCCGGGCGTCGTCGGCCTGTGATCGCCGTCTAGCGGAATCTCATGAATCACCGAGCGCGGGATGCCCAGGAAATCGCAGCCGACTTCGAGCGCTGCAAGCGCGTATCGGTCGGTCACAAGTGCTACGTCGATTCCGAGCGATCGCAGCGCCCGCGCCAGGAACAGGGAGCCCGGCGGGCCGTCGGTCTCGGCCGCGGGCGGTTTGGCGTCGACGATACAGAATCCGGTCACAATGGCGACGGCGCTAGCCCGCGCAGCCAGATCCAGGACGCTTGCCTGCAAGTGGCCAGGGCAAAGCGGTGCTCCGTTGCTCGTGAAACTGGCGACGCCACGGCGCGCAGGATCGCGGCGGACCAAGGAATCGAGCGACTGCCAAAAAGAATCGGGATCAGCAGCCAAGTCGTTTTTGCTTGTTCGCGGGTGGGAAGGATATCGAGATTGTAACCAAGCCCGCGCCCTTGGTGCGGTGGCGGCAAGGCCTTATTGTATGGGGCGATCGCGGGTTGTTTCGGGTCGCCAAGGAGCGACTGGTCGCGGGCCGGAGATGCGCCGGGCCGGGCGCGGCGGCGAATGGAGGTCGCCGGCCCCCTAGGTGCTCCCAAGAGGCTGGGCCGGTGGTGGCCGGCATTTTGGGGCCCCAAGGTAGTTGACAATCGTGCCGGTTAGGATAGAAATTAAGTCGGGGAGTTCGTGAAAAATGTCACAAGACCCCTTCTCGCCCGCTCATCGAGCTGTAAATTGTTTTTCCATAGTCCTTTGCAGCGCTTGCTCGACCGGGTCCGCTTTTGGCTCTCGATCGCGCGCATCGTGCCAGCGAGTACAGCCGTATGACTGAAAAGAAGAAGATGTCCACGGCCGATATTCTGGCGGCCGCTCGCAAGAACGCCGCTGCTGGTGCGGCACCGGCCTCGAAGCCAGCCGCAGAGGCCGCCCCTCGAGAAGCCGCGGCTGAAGCCGAAGTCGCTGCGCTCGCTGAAACGGTGCCCGCTGAATCGGCGCCCGCTGAATCTGCGCCCGCTGAGGCAGCTCCGGCGAAGCCGAAATCGGCCGTTGCTGGTGGCGCCAAGCTGAGCGTTGCCGAGATCATGGCGATGGCCCGCGCCAACAAAGCGGCCCCCGGAGCGGCGCCGGCCAATCCTGCTGCTGCGGCGAAGCCTGCGGCCGAGAAGCCAGCGCCGAAGCCGAAGGCCGATAAGCCCGCCGCGAAGCCGGCAGCGGCTGCCGCGGCCGGACCGGCCGTACGCGATACGTCAAGCATCTTGGCGGCCGCACGCGCTGCGGCGAAGCCTGGTCCGGTGAGCAAATCAGAAGCAGCCGCGCGATTGAAGCCGTCGGCTCCCGCGAAGCCCGCTAAGGGAGAGACCGTCGCGCCGCCGATGCCGGCCAAGCCCGAGTACGCCAAGCCGAAGGCCAAGGAGGCGGCACCGCAAGAAGATCGGCGTTTCTTCCTGGGCGTGTTGTTCGGGTCGTTTCTCGGCTTGGGATTCAGCACGCTGGCCGCGACCGGCGGCTTGTGGACGCTGGCGACGCTGCGTTTCATGTTCCCCAACGTGCTGACCGAGCCGCCCAGCAAGTTCAAGATCGGCTTCCCGGGCGATTTCCCGCCGGGTGTGGTCGACGAAAAGTTCAAAGCGCAATTCGGCATCTGGCCAGTCAACGTGGAATACAAGGGTCAACGGCAAATCGTGGCCTTGAAGACCGTGTGCACGCACCTGGGCTGCACGCCGAACTGGTTGGAAGCGGAACAAAAGTTCAAATGCCCCTGTCACGGCAGCGGCTTTTACAAGGACGGCATCAATTTCGAAGGCCCGGCCCCGCGCCCGCTCGAGCGGTACGCGATTCGTCTGGCTGACGATGGACAACTGGAAGTCGACAAGAGCCGGACGTTTCAGGAGGAGTTGGGGCAGTGGAGTGACGCTGCTTGCTTTGTATCCGTGTAAGCGTCTGCATGGCCGCGGCTGTCCAGAGTATTTCGGGAGCCCGGACGGTAACTCAGGCGCAACGGAAGCCTAGCGGCGGACCCTAGCCGGGTTCCCGCTTTTTTCGTTTCGACAGCTTTTTTGTTTCGAGAAACGTCTGCTGCGGAAGTTTTCGTTCGGTTCACCACCGTCATCCAGGTCGTACGTCACAAAAACGCGGAATCATCCATGTCTCTCGGCGAAGCCATTCGTAACTCGCAGCTCTGGAAGAGCGTTTTCCGTCACCCGATGCCGCTCGATCGGCGCAATCGCATCGTGGTGATGTTGACGAACTTCTTCCTGCACCTGCACCCGGTGTCGATCAAGAAGCAAGGCATCGCGCTGAGCTACACGTGGTGCATGGGCGGGGTGACGTTCTTCCTGTTCCTGGTCGAGACCGTGACCGGCGTGCTGTTGATGTTCTATTACCGCCCGACGCTGGAGTGGGCGTACAACGATATTCTTTCGCTGCGCGACGTGACCAGTTTGGGCATCATGCGCGAGCTGCACCGCTGGGGTGCGCACGCAATGGTCATCACGACGTGGCTGCACATGTATCGCGTGTTTCTCACGGGCAGTTATAAACCGCCGCGCGAATTCAACTGGGTCGTCGGCGTGTTGTTATTGCTGCTGACCCTGCTGTTGTCGTTCACCGGCTATTTGCTGCCGTGGGATCAATTGGCGATCTGGGCTATCACGGTCGGTTCGAACATGGCCCGTGCGACTCCGATCCTGGGGCACGAAGGGCCGGGTGCGAAGCTGTTGAACATCGACGGCATTTCGATGATTACCAACGCCTCGGACGCGCGCTTCGTGACGATCGGCGCGCGGTTCGTCGGCGAGGATACGTTGAACCGTTTTTACGTGCTGCACTGCATCGCGATTCCGCTGGCCGTGGCCTTGCTGTTGGCGATCCACTTCTGGCGGGTGCGCAAAGACGGCGGCATCAGCGGCCCGCTGTAAGGCGGGCGGCCGATGCTTGCAGAGTTTGCCGACGGGAAGCGTTTTTGAGACATCAATCGAGTTGGGCGACAATATCCAGCCAAGGAGCACAGCGGCGCCGCGACGCAGCCGTTCACGGGCAGCATTGCGGGCCGCTTTACCACCTGGTCTGGCGGAATTCGTAGAAATCGGAAATCGACATGCACAGTGATCCGGGCTTTCTGACGCGAGTTGCGACGCCGCTCGGCTTCTACTACATGCTGCTCTGCGCCATCAACTGGGGCGCCGCCCTGCTCATGTGGCGCAAGGGAGCCAAGACCTACACCACGCTCGAGCTCGGGCCGGCCAAGATACCGGTCACCAACGTGCTGATCTGGCTGCTGGTCGGGTCGGCGTTTTTCATCTGTGCGCCGCTGGCCATGATCGGCCTGCCCCCTTCGCTTCCTCCCGAAGTGAAGCAGGTCGTCAACGAGCTTTCCGGCCCGGTGACGCTGACGCTCGGTTCGCTTGCGCTGTTTACGGTGTTGTTCGTCTTCCGTCGCGCGTGGACCGCGCCGCCAATAGCCTGGACGCTGTTCAATTTGGCGCTCCTGGCGATGGGCATGTCGATGACCGACCCCAACTTCACCGCCATCGTCGCCAAGCCCGATAACGTGCCGATCGTGGGCCTGGTGTTCCTGCTCGGCTTCTTCACCTGGCTGGCGACGTACAAGGCCGTGATCAACGACGACCGCGCGGCGCAAGGTTTGCCGCCGCTCGAAAAAGAGGACAGCGAAAAGGTGCTGGTGTGGCCCGACCTGGTCTACACCGAGCTGATCTGCATGGTCGCCCTGACGGCCTTCCTCTTGATCTGGGCCATCGCCTTGCAGGCGCCGCTGGAAGAGCCCTCGAGCCGCGTGAAGACGCCGAATCCCTCGAAGGCGCCCTGGTACTTCCTCGGTTTGCAGGAAATGCTGGTCTACTACGATCCGTGGATGGCGGGCGTGGTGCTGCCGAGCGTCGTGCTCTTGGGGCTGATGGCGATTCCGTATCTGGATTTCAATCGCAAGGGATCGGGTTACTACACGATTTCGGAGCGCAAGTTCGCGTACCTGGTTTTCCAGTTCGGCTTTCTGGAACTGTGGGTGATCTTGATCATCCTGGGGACCTTCCTGCGCGGTCCGAACTGGAACTTCTTCGGCCCGTTCGAAACCTGGGACGCGCACAAGGTGCTCGCGCAGAACAACGTCGACCTGTCGCAGTTCTTCTGGATCAAGTGGCTGAATCAAAGCATGCCCAAGGCGCCGACGGGGGCGGGGGCCGGCACCGAGTTGCTTTATATCCTGTACCGCGAACTGCCGGGCATTCTGCTGGTATTCGCTTACTTCGTGCTGTTGCCGCCGATCATGGCCGCCACGATCTTCCGCAAGTTCTTCGTCAAGATGGGCTTCATCCGCTACATGCTGATGGCGAACTTGCTGTTGATGATGGGGTCGTTGCCTTTGAAAATGGTCGCCCGCTGGAGCGTGAACCTGAAATACTTCATCAGCATTCCCGAGTACTTCCTCAATTTTTGACGCGGCTGAATTTTTGACGCGTGGCGGGCTCGTTTCCCGCGCGCGATTATTCCTGATTATCCGACGCACTCATAGGCTGAAGGCGTTTCGACATGCCTGCTACTGAACAAACTTGGCGCGACTCGAAGCTGCTGCACGTCGTGTTCGGCATCTCGGGCGTGGCCATGCTGGTGACCACGGTGTGGATGCTGGCCGCCGACCACAATCGCGAATGGAAGCCCGTCCAGCGGAAATTTCGCGAGATCGAAACCTGGTACACGCAGGCGAAAATCAACGACCAGGACGACAGCGAGTTCCAGCAGAAGACCGTCGCGTTGAAGGAGGCGCTCGCCAAAGCCGAAGCCGAGCCGCCGGCAGAAGGGATCGTCACGTCCTTCCTCGACGAGGCGCGCACGCGCGCCGACCAGAATGGCTATCAGTCCGATCTGCCGCGCATCGAAGCGGCCGACAAGGCGCTTCGTGAGGCCGCCGAGAAGTCGGATCAAGAAAACGCTCAGGAAAACTTGATCAAGGCCCGCGCCAATCTCGTGCAGGGCATGGGCGAGGTCGTGCGCAAGGCGCAGTTCGACGAAGACAAGCGTTTCAGCTTGCTCAAATTCCGTCGCGCCGATTTGGACGTCGTTCGCAGCAACTACAACCTGGGCGTGGGCGAAGGGTTGCCCGAGGCCGAGTTGGTGGCGCGGCAAGAGGCAGTCAATGACGTGGTAGAAAACGTCAACGAGATGACGCTCGAATATCAGCAAGCCAAGACGCATCGCCTGGAGCTGGAACAGATTCTTGGGCAGGCTGGCACCAAGATCGCCGACGCGAAAAAGGCACTCGGCAAACACCTGGCCGATCTCGAAGTCCTGGAAAAAGCCAAGGCCGACCGGCGGCTGTCGCCCACGAAAGAGATTCTCGACCTGCCGATCATCAACGCTTTCAACAGCCCGCTGAAGATCGAGCAGATCTGGCTGCCGAAGCTGACGTTGAACAACAACTTCAGCGACGTGGCGCGCTTCGATCGTTGCATCACCTGTCACCAGGCGATCGATAAGTCGGCGGCCGGTCCGGGTTCGTTGCCCGCTTATCCGGCGCGCCCGCACGAGTTCGTCGCGCTCACCGTAAAGACGCCTGCCGAACCGCCGGAAGGGTTGAAGAAGGGCGCACCGAAAGACGGAAAAGAGCTCGCGAAAGCGCTTTGGGATGTTTACGGATTGCAACTCGCCGACGAGGGATTGTTCGACAGCCGCGACGTGATGGTCAGCGTCGTGAAGCCGGAGAGCCTGGCGGCTGACGCACAATTCCAGGTCGGCGACGTGTTGCAATACGTCAACGACGTGGACGTGGCCCACGAGCGCGGCCTGGTGTATCGCTATTTGCTCGACAGCGTCGCCTGGGGCAAGCCGCTTTCGGTCCGCGTGAACCGTGGCTTGCCGCATCCGTTCAGCTCGCACCCGCGGCTGGACCTGTTCGTCGGCTCGCTCAGCCCACACAAGATGATGGACGTCGGCTGCACGATCTGCCACGAAGGGCAAGGGAGCGCGACCAGCTTCCAATGGGCGTCGCACACGCCGAACGATCCTCACGAAATGGCCGAGTGGCAGAAGGAGCACGGCTGGTTCAGCAATCATCACTGGATCTTCCCGATGCGTCCCGAGCGGTTCCTGGAAAGCAGCTGCTTGAAGTGCCACTTCAGCGTGACCGAGTTGGAGCCGAGCGAGCGCTTCCCCGATCCGCCCGCCCCCAAGCTCGTGGAAGGATTCAATATCATCCGCCAATACGGCTGTTTCGGCTGCCACGAGATCAATGGCTTCGACGGCCCGTCGCGCCGGCGCGGGCCGGACATGCGCGTCGAACCGAATTACGGCGCCGTCGCGGCCAGCGTGCTGACCGACAAAGGCCTCAACGACTACGAGCGGCAGTTGGCCGAAAAGGTCGTCGACCATCCCACCGAAAAGCAGCCGCGTAAGCTGTTGGCCGAAATGCTGGCCGACGATGCCGCGGCAAAAGCTTCGTCCGGTGACGATGCGAAGCAAGCCCGTCTGAGCGTTCAGACGCATCAACTCGGCGCTCTGCTGGGTACCGACGACGAGACGCCGGGCACCTATCGCAAGGTGGGCCCGAGTTTGCGATACGTGAAGAGCAAGCTCGACGCGAATTTCCTATCGAACTGGATTCGCAATCCGCTCGATTTCCGGCCGACCACGCGGATGCCGAAATTCTTCGGCCTCGACGGCCACTTGCGGGAAATTCGCCGCGACGAGCACGGCCGTCCGGAATTGACGGAAAAGCTCGACGCCGATGGCAAGGTCGTGCTCGACGAAGAGGGCGAGCCGGTCATGGTGCCCGTCTACGTCGCCAGCCCCGGCTTGGAAAAGTCGGAAAAGTTCGAGCCGGTCGAAATTCGCGCGGTCAGCGAATACCTGCTCGATATCAGCCAGCCGTTCAAGTACATCGAAAAGCAGCAAGGCGTGGAAGAAGCCTCGGCCGAACGCGGCAAGTTGGTCTTCCAGGTGCGCGGCTGCCTGGCCTGTCATCAGCACAAGGACTTCCCCGACGCCAAGGACACGCAAGGGCCTGACTTGTCGCGCATCGGCGACAAGCTCACTTCGCCCGAGGCGGCCAAGTGGTTGTATAGCTGGGTGCGTGAGCCGAAGCACTATCACGCGCGCACGGTGATGCCGAACTTGTTCCTCGAGCCGGTCACCGATGCCGACGGCAAAACCTCGGACCCGGCGGCCGACGTCACGGCGTACCTGCTCTCGTCGCGCGACGGCTGGAAGCCGGGCGATGCACCGGCCGTCGACGAGAAGAACTTGGACGAGTTGGCGGCCGAATACCTGCGCGGCAGCTTCACGCATCGCCAGACCGAGGAATATCTGAAGAACGGCATTCCGGCCAAGCTTCGCGACCAGTTGAAGGTCGACGAACGGCTGCTCGTCGCGACCGAGGGTATGTCGCCCGAGGAGAACACTCGGCACAAGCTCTTGTATGTCGGTCGCCGCACGATTGGCCGCCTGGGCTGTGCCGGCTGCCATGACATTCCGGGCTTCGAAGATGCGAAGTCGATCGGCACGGGTCTGGCCGACTGGGGCCGCAAAGAGCCATCGAAACTCGCCTTCGAGCAGGTCGTGCAGTACATCGCGCAAGAGAATTTCGTCCACGGCCATGGCCACGTGCACAACATCGAGCAGGCGCTCGATCCGCATAATGTCGATCCGGACACCGGGTTCTTCCTGGAGGCGGTCGTCAACCACGAGCGCGAGGGCTTCATCTGGCAGAAGCTCCGCGAGCCGCGCAGCTACGACTACCGCATGACGGAGAACAAGGATTACATCGAGCGGCTGCGGATGCCGAAGTTCAATCTCACGGACAAGCAGCGCGAGGCCGTGATCACGTTCGTTCTGGGGCTGGTGGCCGAGCCGCCGGCGGCACAATACGTCTATAAAGCCGATCCGCGCCGCCAGGCGGTGCTGGACGGCGAGCGGCTGATTACGAAATTCAATTGCGACGGCTGCCATACGTTCCGCATGGAGACGTGGGAGTTCGATTACGATCCCAAGACCTTCCCCGAGCCGCCGCCGTTCGACGACTACGCCTTCGAGAAACCCCATTTCACGCCGCAGCAGTTGGCCGATTCGAAGCGGGTCGATCGCCGTGGGCTGGGGCACGCCACGGTGACCGGCATGCCGAATCCGGAAGTTGCCGAGGATGACGACGGCAACCCGCTGTACTACTTCGGCCTGTGGAAGTCGCTGCCGATCAACGGCCAGCCGTGGATCGTGGGCGGCCCCGAGGCCCCGGTGCAGGAGAGCCGGATCACGAAGAAGATTCCGCCCTACGGCGGTAATTTCGCCCGACTTCTGCATCCCGTGGCGCTGGCCATGGAGCAGGCCACGAACCCGAACGCCAAGGCGAGCGACGCCTGGGGCTGGGTGCCGCCGCCCTTGTTGAACGAGGGCATCAAGGTGCAGACGCAATGGCTGCACGACTTCCTGCTGAATCCTTACCCGATCCGGCCGGCGGTGGTGCTGCGGATGCCGCGGTTCAACATGTCGAGCGAAGAGGCGACGCAGTTGGCCAACTACTTCGCGGCCGCTGACGGCGCGCAGTATCCGTACCTGGTCGATCATCGCACCGACTCGAGCTACCTGGCCGAGCAGGACGCGAAACATCCCAAGCGATTCGAGGATGCCCTGAAGATCATCACGGGCAACGAATACTGCGTGAAATGCCACAAGGTCGGCGATTTCACGCCGGCCGGTAGCGCCGCAGCGCTGGCACCGAACCTGGACCGCGTCTACCAGCGGTTGCGCCCCGATTTTGTAGAGAAGTGGATCGGCAATCCGAAGCGTTTGCTCCCCTACACCGGCATGCCCGTGAATTTCCCGCCGGACAAACCCGCCGATCAAGCCTTATTCCCGGGCGACAGCCTGGAGCAGGTCGAGGGCGTGGTCGATTTCCTGTTGAACTACGACGCCTACATGAAGGACCGCACGTCGATCAAGCCGATGGTCAAGCCGGCGCCGCCGGCCACGACCTCGGCCGATGCGTCGGGCGCGGTTCAGGCGGCGACGCCGTAGCGCGCCTTGTCCACGAGAACCATCAGGTCCGCAAAGCGGACCAATCGCAAACGTTTGATCGATAACGCAAGCCCAGTTTGACGTCGAGCCGGAGCAAGGTCTCTGGCTTGACGGTTCGAGGAGAAGAAAACGCATGATGAAGCAGCTCTGCACGCTTAAGCGACTTGGCACGAGGGCGGCATGCCTGGTTCTGGCTCTCGGCGCCGCGACAACGGCCAATGCTCAGTGGGGCAACCTGAAGGGCAAGTTCGTCTACGACGGCAAAGCGCCCGAGCCCAAGAAGCTCGATACCAGCAAAGAGGCCATGTGCGTCGCTCATAATTTGACGGACGAGTCGCTCATTGTCGGGCCCGACGGCGGCATCAAGAACGTCGTGATCTTCGTCCGCACCAAGGGAGTGAAGGTCAACCCGTCGCTCGAGAAGCAACCGGATAAGGTCGAGATCGACAACAAGAATTGCCGCTTCGAGCCGCACATTCTGCCGATGCTGCTTTCGCAAACGCTGGTCGTGAAGAATTCTGATCCCTTCTCGCACAACAGCAACGTCACCGAGGTCGGCGGGCAGGGAGCGAATCCTTTGATCGCGCCGGGCAAGGAAGCGACCTACAAGTACGCCCGGCCCCAGGTGATTCCGCAACCGGTGGCTTGCAACATTCACCCGTGGATGAAGGCGATGGTGCTGCCACGTGATAATCCTTACTTCGCGGTGTCGAAGGATGACGGCACGTTCGAGATCAAGGACTTGCCCGTCGGTAAGCTCGAGTTCCAGGTGTGGCAAGAGAAAGCCGGCAACGTGGATACGAAGGCCTGGCCCAAGGGACGCTTCACGATGGATATCAAGGCCGGCGACACTAACGACCTGGGCACGGTGAAACTGGAACCGAAGTTGTTCAACAAGTAATTGTCGAGTGCGCCCGCGAGCACCTCGATTCCCCATGAGGAATATCGTGAACCGTTTTTTTGCTTCGATCGTGATTCTTGCCTGCGGCGCCCTGCTGCTGGCCGGCACTTCCGGCTGCCGCGAAGCGGTGGCCATCAACCCCAAGCCGGACATCAAGCTCGCCAATGACTTGCGTGCCGGCTCAGGCGGCGGCGGGGAGGCCGGTGCCGCGCAAGCCGCGCAGCCGACCGGCACCGGTTGGGGCACGCTGAAAGGCAAGTTCGTCTACGCCGGCGAGGCGCCGGCCGCCAGCTTCCTGTCGACCGGCGGCAAGGACGGCGCCGTGTGCGGTCAGCAGGTTCCCAATCAGCAGTTGGTCGTCGACTCGGGCAACAAGGGCCTGGCCAACGTCGTGGTCTTTGCCCGCAAGGTGTCGCGAGTTTTCAAGCCCGAGGATGGTGCGGCGCCGGCCGAGGCGGCGCCTGCGATCTTCGATCAGAAGGGTTGCTTGTTCCTCAGCCACGTTTTCGCGACGAGCACGAAAGAACCGCTCGAGATCAAGAACAGCGATCCGGTGTCGCACAATACGAGCTTCGACCCGGGCGGCGGCAATACGCCGGCCAACCCGCTGCTGCAGCCGAATTCGTCGGTGACTTACAAGTTCAGCCGCGCGATGAATGCCCCGGCCGCCGCCACGTGCAGCATTCATCCGTGGATGAAGGGTTACATCATCGCCCGCGATGATCCGTACGTCACTGTGAGCAAGCCCGACGGTTCGTTCGAGATCAAGAACCTGCCGGCCGGCGAAGATATCGAGTTCCAGGTGTGGCACGAGCAAGCCACCGGTGGGCTGGAGGCCAAGGCAGGCTGGAACAAGGGGCGCTTCAAGGTCAAGGTGCCGGCCGACGGTGAGTTGGACCTGGCCACGATCGAAGTCCCCGCCACCGCATTTCATTAGAGATCGCGCGTAATTTCGAGATTCGATCATGAAGAGATTTTCGTTTGACTGTCTGTCACGCCTGAGCCTGGTGGCTAGCGTCTTGGCGCTGCCCGTGCTGGTCGGTTGCGGCAAGAGCGATCCAGCCGTGTTTCGCCTGAACCTGCAAGGGCGCAGTCCGGATGACTTCCGCGTCACCTCGAAGGACAAGGAGCAGGCGGAAAAAGACGCCAAGATCGCGAACGAGGCCGCGCTGAAAACGGTTTCGACCGTGCTGTACGCCATGTTCGGCGGGCCGGACGATCCGTACGTCATGCCCGAAACCGGGCTCGATCCGCGGAAGATCGAATTGGCATCCGGCCGGGCCGGCTCGAACGAATCGGGACGGCAGCGCGGACTTTATCGTCAGCATTGTGCTCATTGCCACGGCATCAGCGGTGACGGCGCCGGTCCCACGGCGGCTTTCTTGAACCCCTACCCGCGCGACTATCGCACGGGCGCTTTCAAATTCAAGAGCACGGCCCGCGCGGCCAAACCAACCAACGACGACATGCGCCGCATCCTGCACGAAGGGATCGCGGGCACGGCCATGCCCTCGTTCCTTCTCTTGCCGGATGACGAGATCGACGCCCTGGTCGAGTACGTGAAATACCTCAGCATTCGCGGCCAGACCGAGACCCTGCTGTTGATCAAGGTGCTGGACGAAGGGGACTCGATCGATCTGAAGACCGTGAAGCTGAGCGAGCTGGCCAGCGAATACGTGACGCCGGTCGCCGAGTCGTGGGCGCAGGCCGAATCGTCGATCATCGTTCCGCCCGATGGTCCGCCGACCGATACGCCCGAGGCCTTGGCCGCCTCGGTGGCCAAGGGGGCCGAACTGTTCCGCGGCGCCAAGGCGCAGTGCGCCAAATGCCACGGTCCGACGGCGATGGGCGATGGCAGCGAAGAGTTGCTCTTCGACGATTGGAACAAGGTCAAGCAGTTCGCCGACCTGGCCAAGAAGATCGCCGACGCCGAGCAAATCGCCGACCGCAAGGAACGATCGGAAACGCTCAGTGATCTACGAACAAAGATGATCGCCGAGAACGACAAGTGGCTGTTGCCGCAGCAGCAGGTTCAACCGCGCAATCTGCGATTGGGCACCTATCGCTTCGGGCGCCGCCCGGTCGATATGTATCGCCGCATTTTCGCCGGCATCAACGGCACGCCGATGCCGCAAGGTGGTGCTGATGCCAGCAATCCCAGTGGTATGACGCCGGAGGAAATCTGGCACATCGTCAATTACGTTCGCACGCTTCCGTACGAAAAGCTCAGCGATCCGTACGTGGGCAAGGGACGCTTGGCAGGTTTGGATACGCGGCACGAATAAACGCCCCGCACGAGTCAAAGTGGAACACCAACTTCGGAACGACAACAGTCGTTGTCGTCCGATACGCATAACCGCACAAGCACGCTTGTGGGAGGATGATCGTGGGTAGGTTTTGGAGCTTGCTATTCCTGTTGGTGCCGATCCTGGGGGTTGGCGTCTTCTGGTGGGCGCCCGGCGCCGGCTATTGGCTGCCGCGCGATATTTCGGAGCATGGCCACCAGATCGACCACCTGTGGACGTTCATCCTCATTCTCACGGGCCTGGTATTTGCGGCTACCGAGGGACTGTTGTTCTGGTTCTTGTGGCGCTATGACGGCGCGAACAACGCGGATCCCGTGAAGTACACGCACGGCAGCCACAACCTGGAAGTCATTTGGACCATTCTGCCCGCCGCCACCTTGCTGTTCATTGCCATCTACCAGATGAACGCTTGGGCCGACGTGAAGATTCGCAATCCCGGCGGCGAAGGCTTGCCGGTGACAGTCGAAGTCACGGGCCGGCAGTTCGAGTGGCGGCTGCGCTACCCTGGCAAGGACGGCAAGCTCGGCACGCCGGACGATATCTATCACGTCAACGACCTGCACATCCCGGTCAACGAAGAGATTCTGGTCTCACTCAAGACCCAGGACGTGCTGCACGACTTCTTCCTGCCGAACTTGCGCGTCAAGCAAGACGCCGTGCCCGGCATGGCGATCCCCGTCTGGTTCAAGGCGACCGAGACGGGCACTTACGACCTCGTCTGCGCCGAGCTATGTGGCTGGGGGCACTACAAGATGAAAGGACGGCTCACCGTCCAGAATCGCGATCAGTACGACGAGTGGCTGTCTGAAATGTTTGCGGCTCAAGAGGCGACGAAATGAGTACCTCCGCTTTTGGCGATCATGCTCACGACGCTGCGCATGCCCACGATCATGGGCATTCGGCCAGCTTCCTGCGTACCTACGTGTTCTCGCTCGATCATAAAGTGATCGGCATCCAGTTCCTGTTCTCGACGCTGTTGTGGTTCGTCGTGGGGGGGCTTCTGGCCTTGGCCGTGCGCTGGCAACTGGCCTGGCCGTGGTCCGACATGCCGATCGTGGGGCGGATGCTGTTCTCGGCCGAAGGGGGCCAGATCTCGCCCGAGTTCTACACGATGCTGTTCACGATGCACGCCTCGGTGATGATCTTCTTCGTGATCATCCCGATCCTGGCCGGTGCGTTCGGCAACTTCCTGATCCCGCTGATGATCGGTGCCGACGACATGGCCTTCCCCACGCTGAACATGCTCAGCTATTGGTTCATGTGGCCGGCGTTTATCGTCATGATCGCCAGCTTCTTCGTGGCCGGTGGCGCCGCCTCCTCGGGATGGACCGCCTACGCCACGTTATCTGCCGTGTGGGGCGCCGCGCCGGGCAGTCAGGCCGGGCAGACGCTGTGGCTCATCGGCCTGATCTTCGTCGGTATTTCGTCGATGATGGGCTCGGTCAACTACATGACCACGATCATCCAGATGCGCGCTCCGGGCATGACCATGTTCCGCATGCCGATGACGATTTGGGGGATGTTTATCACGGCCATCCTGCAAGCCTTTGCGTTGCCGGTTTTGACCGCGGCCCTTTTCATGCAATTGCTCGACCGCACGGTCGGCACGGGCTTCTTCATCCCCGAAGGGCTGATCGTGAATAACGTCTCGGCCGGCGCCGGTGGTGGCCAGACGCTGCTCTGGCAGCACTTGTTCTGGTTCTATTCGCACCCGGCCGTGTACATCATGATCCTGCCGGCGATGGGTATGGTCTCGGACATCATTTCCTGCTTTGCCCGCAAGCCCCTCTTCGGCTACAAGCCGATGGTGTACTCGATTTCCGGCATCGCCGGGCTCGGGTTCATCGTGTGGGGGCACCACATGTTCATGTCGGGCATGAACCCGTACCTGGGCATGACGTTCATGGTCTCGACGATGTTCATCGCGCTACCCAGCGCCGTTAAAGTCTTCAACTGGCTGGGCACCATCTGGGGCGCGCGGATCCAGTTCACTACGCCCATGCTCTTCGCCCTATCGTTCGTGTCAATGTTCATCATCGGCGGTCTATCGGGGATTTTCATGGCCGCGACGCCGGTCGATATTTTCATTCACGACACGTACTTCATCGTTGGCCACATTCACTACGTGCTCTTCGGCGGCACGGCGTTCGGCGTCTTTGGCGGCATCTACTTCTGGTTCCCCAAGATGTTCGGCCGGATGATGAACGAGTTCTGGGGTAAGGTTCATTTCTTCTTGTCGTTCATCTTCTTTAACGGCACCTTTTACACGATGCACATCCTGGGTGCCGGCGGATTCCCACGCCGCCTGGCTGATCCTTACCATTACCTGACGTTCCGCCACTTGCAGCCGATGAATCAGTTCATGACGATCTGCGCCCTCGGCATGGGTGCGGCACAGATCATCTTCGCGATCAACTTCTTCTACAGCATCTTCTTCGGGCCGAAGGTCGGGCGCAATCCTTGGCACGCCAACAGCCTGGAATGGTTTGCCCCCAGCCCGCCCGGGCACGGCAACTTCGACATGCAGCCGATCGTCTACCGCGGCCCGTACGAGTACGGCTCGCCGGAAGTCGACACCGATTACTACCCGCAGACGCAGCCGCCCCCCGAAGGGCACATCCCCACGGAAGATCACGGACACCATTAATCGTGGTGCAATCGCGCACACAAATCGGCACCGCTCAGTCGCCCGCGACGTCGGCCAGTCCTTGGCCGCATCGCATGGCGGTGTTGTTGGTCTGCGCGACGTTTCCCTTGATCTGGGTCGGCGGGCTGGTCACGACGTATGAAGCGGGCATGGCCGTGCCCGACTGGCCGAACACGTTCGGCTACAACCTGTTCCGCTACCCGTGGCAGACGTGGATCGCCGGTCCGTGGGACTTGTTCATCGAGCATGGGCATCGGTTATTCGGCGCCCTGGTGGGCCTGCTGACGATCCTGTTCGTGATGACGGTTTTCTTGTGTGATTCGCGTCGCTGGATGCGCTTTGCCGCGCTCGGCGCCTTGGCGCTTGTGATCGCCCAGGGAGCCCTCGGCGGCATGCGCGTGTTGTTCGACGAGCGCTTACTGGCCCAAGTGCATGGCTGCGTCGGTCCGGCATTCTTTGCGCTGACCGTGGCATTGGCCGTATGGACCTCGCCGCGCTGGCTTGCCGGGCGTGAAGAAATGCGCGATCCCGCGCGGGCTCGGTCTGCGGCGCGCTTTCAACGACTCGCTTTCCTCACGGTGGCGATCGCTTACCTGCAACTTGTGCTCGGCTCGCAACTGCGTCACGTGCGACCGATGGTCGACGTCACCGTATTTCGCGCGGCGGTGTGGTTGCACTTGTTCATGGCCGCGGCTTTGGTCGCCCATGTGATGTTGCTTGCTCTCCGGGCGGTGCGCTCGTTCGCGTCCGATTCGTACATAGTTGTCCCGGCCGTGACCCTGGCCGGGCTTGTGCTCGTGCAATTAGGCTTGGGTGTCGGGGCCTGGGTGGTGAATTACGGCTGGCCCGAGCCGATCTTCGGCCGCTTCGCGTGGGCGCAGCAGTTCGTCGTCACGCAGGAAGGGCGCGTGCAGGCCTGGGTCACCACCGGCCATGTCGCGACCGGATCGCTGATCCTGGTCACCGCGCTCCTGGTAGCGCTGCGATCGCTGCTCCTGCCGGCTGCCGAGCGACATGCGGCGCGCAGTGCCATTGCCGCGGGGGTGTTGGCATGAGCAGTGTCACCACGACAACCGCTGCTGTGCCCACGTCACGCAGCCGCGTGCTCGTGCGATTGCGCGATTACGTCGAGCTGACCAAGCCGAAAATCGTCGTCATGGAGTTAGTGACGATTATCGTCGCCGCCAGTGTTGCCAGTTGGGGGCAGCCCGATTGGCAGCTTTTGGCCTACGCGCTTGCCGGCACCGGGTTGGTGGCCGCCGGCGCGAGCGCCTGGAATCAATGGATCGAACGCAAAAGCGACGCGCGTATGCCGCGCACTGCCGATCGCCCGCTGCCAGCCGGCCGGCTGTCGGGTAGCGAAGCGATCTGGTTTGGCACGGTTACAACCATCGCGGGCGTTGCGCTATTGGCGGCGATGGTGAACTGGTTGACCGCCGCGCTTGGTCTAGCGACCTGGGCCGCTTACGTTTGCTTCTACACGCCGCTCAAGTCGCGCACTTCGCATAACACCGCCGTGGGCGCTGTCGCCGGTGCGATGCCGGTTCTGATGGGTTGGACAGCCGTCGGCGGACATTTGAACCTGGCCGCGGCGACCTTGTTCATGATCGTTTTCTTGTGGCAGTTCCCGCATTTCATGGCCATCGCCTGGATGTACCGCGACGACTACGCGGCCGGCGGCTGCCAGATGCTGAGCGTGGTCGATCCGACGGGGCGGCGCGTGGGATTGCTCGCCGTGGTGGCGGCGCAGGTGCTCTTGCCCGTTAGCGTGTTGCCGGCCGTGGTGCGGTTGGCGGGCCCGGGATATTTCTTCGCGGCGCTGGCACTGGGGCTGGCGCAGTTGGCGGCGGCCGCCTGGTTTGCCCGTCGCTTGGACCAGCGTTCGGCGCGGCTGCTGTTGCGGGCGTCGCTCGTTTATTTGCCGACGGTGTTGGTGTTGCTGTTGTTATCGAGTCGTATGGCGAGTTAATGCGAGAAAGAGACCGATCGTTCGACAAAACGGGGATGGTCTGGGTGCCAGAGCAGTACTGCCAACACCAAATGTCCGCCCCCCTTTTGTCCGACGCTTTTAGAAAGGCATAGCTACCGGTCATGGCCACAGTCGCAGACGCCCATCATGGGCATGACACGCATTTGAAGTTGCAGTATCAGCCGGGCTTGCCGTTGCCAAACGGCAAGCTGTTCATGTGGCTGTTCCTGTCGACGGAGATCATGTTCTTTGCCGCGCTGATCGGCGTGTACATCGTGATTCGCTTCGGCGCGCCCGACTGGCCGGCCACGCACGACGTACACCTTTCGGAGCCCATCGGTGCGTTCAATACCTTCGTGCTGATCTGCTCCAGCGTGAGCATCGTGCTGGCGTTGGAAAGCGCCCGAGCGAACAAGGCAGGGCTGGCCAAAGCGTGGATGGCGGTCACCTTGGCCCTGGGGGGCGTGTTCCTCGGCGTGAAAATGTACGAGTACAACGCCAAGTTTTCGCACGGCATCTACCCCATGAAGCCGCGCAGCCGCATTCACGAGCGGGCCGATCTCGACTTCGGCTCGGCCGCGCGCATCAAGCTGCAATCGATCATCGAGCCCTTGGCCAAGCTGCCTGCCGACGCCATCGACAAGAAACAGTCCGACGAGCTGCTGTTGGCCAAGAAAATGAAGGAAGATTTCGGCTCGACCAACCTGGTCACCTTGCAGCGCATGGCCGACGATATCATGCCGCCGCCGACACTCGAGGGACAACACACGAGCGCGGCGGCGCACCCGGAAACCTTGTCCGAAGAGCACCCGTGGGTGAATCTTCCGTATTCGGACGAAGGCGCCGACAAGGTCGAGTACGTGCGCGAGTTGATCGAGTCGTTCAAAATGCCGATCGTGATTCCCGGTGGCAACATGTGGGCCAGCACCTATTTTCTGCTGACCGGCTTTCACGCCCTCCACGTGCTGGTAGGCTTGATCGTGTTTGCCATCATGATGACCTGGACGCTTGATATCCGCCATGCTGTCGGTATCGAGAACATCGGCCTGTACTGGCACTTTGTCGACCTGGTGTGGATCTTCCTGTTCCCGCTTTTGTACCTGTTCTAAATCCCGCGCACGCGGGCTTGCCTTTTCGCGGAGTTACCAACGATGCACGACGCCAGTCATTCGGCCGACGCTCATGCGCACGCCCACGGCGATCACGGTGGGATCGCCAAGTACGTTTACGTCTTTCTGGCGCTGTGCGTGCTGACCGGCTGCTCGTTCTTTACGTATTCCAGCTTGTGGCCGTGGCACGATCAGCCGCAGGTGGGGCGCACCTTCATGATGGCCGTCTCCTGCACCAAGGCCATGTTGGTGATTTTGTTCTTCATGCACCTGAAGTACGAAGCCGACTGGAAATACGTCCTGACGATTCCCGCCTCGATCATGTCGATTCTGTTGATGATGGCCTTGGTTCCGGACGTTGGGCTGCGGATGCGCACCTACTCGCCCGAACGACGCGAGCATGCCGCCATGTCCGAGAAGGAATACCAGAAATTCCAGACTGAAGTGAAAAAGTTGGAACCGGTACACGATGAGTCGGGGCACGCGCCTGCGGCTGCCCATTAATCTTGCCAGGGCTCCCTGAGCCCGCGACGGTCCGACGAAGGCTGTCACGGCTTACTCGAGCCTGTGACAGTCCACGGAAGCTGTCGTCGCGGTCTGTTAGACCTACAATTGATCGGTAGCCTGGTGCGGCGCGCGGCCGCATCGAATGCCCATGTGTGCGGCGCGCCTGTGGGGGATCTGTGCGCCGGTGGGCAATCCGCCGGTGACGCGCCGTAAAATCCGATTGGGTAGGCGACTGCCCGATCGGAACGTTCCTGCCTCGCCTTCCAAGTGACTTCCATGGTTTCTTCCGCGGCCATCTCGATTTCGGGCGTCGGTTACCGCTACCGAGAGCGCCGCGCGCTAGCGGACGTCAGCCTCGAGATCGCGCCGGGCGAGATATTCGCCTTCCTGGGCCCCAACGGCGGTGGCAAGACCACGCTCTTTCGGCTGCTATCGACCTTGGTGCCGATGCAGGAGGGCTCGATCACGATTCTCGGCCTCGACGTCACGCGGCAGGCGCATGAAGTGCGCCGGCGCATTGGTGTGGTGTTTCAGGCCCCCAGCCTCGATCGCAAATTGACCGTCAGCGAGAACCTGTGGCAGCACGGGCAACTTTATGGTGTCACCGGCGCGACGTTCGAAGAGCGGCGCCGTGAGATGCTCGCCCGGTTCGGCCTGGCGGATCGCGCTCGTGACCTGGTCGAGACGCTTTCCGGCGGGCTGCGCCGCCGCGTCGAACTGGCCAAGGGGCTATTGCATCGGCCCCGCGTGCTGCTTCTGGATGAGCCGAGCACGGGACTCGATCCGGGCGCCCGCAGCGACCTGTGGGAATATCTGCATCGCGTGCGCGACGAAGAGGGGGTCACCGTCGTGCTGACGACGCACCTGTTGGAAGAGGCCGAAAAAACCGATCGCCTGGCGATCATGAGCGCCGGTCAACTGGTCGCCCTCGACACGCCCGAGCGGCTGCGCGGCACGGTAGGCGGTGATACGATCTGGATCGAAACGGCCGATCCGGCGGAACTGGCCGCGGCCATCACGGCGCGATTCGACAGCCCGGCCACGGTCGTCGACGGCCGCGTGCGCTTGGAAAAAGCGGACGGTCATCAATGGGTCGCCCGGCTTGTGGAAGAGTTTCCCGGCCAGGTCCGTTCGATCACGGTGGGCAAGCCGACGTTGGAAGATGTTTTCATCGCCCGCACCGGCCATCGCTTCTGGCAGGCCGAGGAGGTGGGCGTTGGCTGAACGAAGTGTTGAATCGTTGCCAACTCCTGCCGATTCAAATCCGGCGGACGTCGCACCGTCGGGTGCCCGAAGTGCTTCGCGCGGACAAAACGACGTCGGCCACACGGCATCGGCGTCCGCCGCGTCAGGCTCGGCCGTGTGGTCCCTCTGTTGGCGCGAACTGATTCGCTTCTTGCGGCAGCGCAACCGCATCGTGGGCGCGATCGGCCAACCGGTGTTGTTCTGGATTTTGTTCGGCGCTGGCCTGGGACCGTCGTTTCAAATGGCGGGCGCCGGCGCCGAGGTGAGCTATCGCGAATACTTCTTTCCCGGCACGCTGGCGCTCATCTTATTGTTCACGGCCATTTTCTCCACGATCTCGATTATCGAAGATCGCCGCGAAGGGTTCTTGCAATCGGTCCTGGTCGCGCCGATTTCGCGATGGACCATGGTGCTGGGCAAGATCCTCGGCGGCACCGTGTTGGCCGTCGGGCAGGGGCTGTTGTTTCTGATCCTGGGGCTCACCGTCGGCTTGCACTTTTCGCTCACCGGCACGATCGCGGCCGGGTTGTTTTCCGTGCTCGTGGCTTTTGCGCTTACGTCACTGGGATTTGTCATCGCTTGGCGCATGGATTCGACGCAGGGCTTTCACGCCATCATGAGCGTGTTTCTCTTGCCGATGTGGCTGCTCTCCGGTGCGTTTTTTCCGGCCGACAGCGGCTGGCTGCGCTGGATTATGATTATTAATCCGCTCACCTGCGGCATCGCCGGGTTGAGGCGGTTGCTTTATTTGGGGGAAAGTGCGCCGGCCGCCGTGGCGGGAATGGGGAGCCTGCCATCGTTATCGGTGTCGCTTGGGGTGACTGTCCTGTTCGCTGCAGTAACGTTTGGCCTGGCGTGCTGGATCGCCGGCCAACGAACGACGGGGGACTTACTGTGACAATGCAATTGAAGATGTGGCTCTCCTTATTGCTGGTGTCGTTGGCCGCTTACGGTTCGTACGCCGGCTGGCGCGTGTACCAGGCCACGATGTTCGACCGTGACGAAGTCGTGAGCCGTCCGCGTCATATCGAGCGGACGCGGGCCACCGGTTCGCTGGATGATGCGGCGCTTGTCGACACGTCGGGCAAGCCGTTTGCGCTCGAGGCACTCAAAGGAGACGTGTGGATCGCGAGCTTTTTCTTCACCGCCTGCCCTGGCCCGTGCGCGCAGATGAATCGCGCCTTGGCGGAGTTGCAAAGAGACGAGAAGGACCCGCACCTGAAATTCGTGAGCATCACCTGCGACCCAACGAACGACACGCCCGAGGTGTTGGACAAGTACGCCCGCACGTTTCAGGCCGATCCCGCACGGTGGACTTTCCTGAGCGGGCCGTTCGAATCGGTGCAGAAGCTGGGAACCGAGGCGTTTCAAGTTCCGGTCGGACCAAAGATGCACACCGAACGCATAATTCTCGTGGATAAGTTCAGCAACGTCCGCGGCCTGTATCTGACGAGCGACCCCAGCCAGATGCTGGCGCTGAAGAAGAAGATCAAGAAGCTACTGGTCGAGGAGACGCCGCCCGAAGTGACCGAGGAACCCGATGCGGCCGCCGGCCACACGGTCGCCAGCGACGAAGCCGCGGCGGTTAACGCAGCGGCAGAGACCGCGAAGGAGCCCGCGGGCGATCAGTCCACGCCGGTCACAACCGCAGCCGCGCCCGCTGATCGAGTGTCTGAAAAAGCAGCACCGACCGAGGCTGCACCGTGACGCTGCTTGGAACCCCAGGCCTGTTGCCACCGCCGCTCTTCGCGTTTTCGGTCGCGGATCTTCCGACCGTGAACGCCCTGCTCAATGCCACGGCCACGGTGCTGCTGATGGCCGGCTATGTGTTGATCAAGCGTGGGCGTGAGCAAGCGCATAAGCGCGCCATGCTCTCGGCGTTCGTCGTTAGCATCGTGTTTCTGGCTTGCTACCTGACGTATCACTACCAGGCGCTGCACGTGAAATTCACCGGGCCCACCGGCGTGCGATACGTTTACTACGCGATTCTGATTCCGCACGTGATCCTGGCGGCGGCGGTGCCCTTTCTGGCCGTCGCGACGATCTATCTGGGCGTTACGGATCAGCGAGCGCGGCATCGACGGATCGCTCGCTGGACGTTTCCCATCTGGTTGTTCGTGTCGGTCACGGGGGTCGTCGTGTACGTCATGCTGTATCACGGGCCGTGGTTGGGCTACGCCACCGAGGGTCTTTAGGCTCCGGCCGATCGTCAGCCGGAGCAGGACAACACATAGCGACAAAATTGCGTCCTTTTACGGATAAACCGGCCATCGATCCTCTCTACCCAGGCCCTCAAGAACGGCTATAATTGGGTCGCGTGGAGCTGTGGATCACAAGAGCGCGAACATGAAGCCCACAAGCGATCAAAAGCGTATCAATCGTCGTCGTCAGGCGCTGTCGAGCGTGGCGCTGATCGCGGCGGTTGCGGTTGTCTTGCTGGCCGCCCAGACGGCGTCGGCTTGCCCCAGTTGCAAGGCGGCGTTGGCCAATCAAGACGGCAAAGGGGACCTGGTCACGGGGATGATGTACAGCATCCTGTTCATGCTCTCGATGCCGTTCGCGATCTTTGGATCGCTCAGCGGCTACTTCTATCATCTCGTGCGCCGTGCCCGCCGCGAAGAAGACCTGAAACGAGCTGCGGGCGGCGAACCGGCGACGGGCGATTCCCGTAGCGGACACTAACTCGCGCGCTTTCGTCTGACAGTTTCAGTCCGACAGCTCGATTCCGAAAAGCGCGCCGCGGCGTCGATCACCAACTGAGTCAGCCGGGTGTGCTGCGCCGCGCGTGTTCAGTTGCTGGCGGCGTGCTCGCCGAAGAAGTGGCCGCCGATGTCGGCAGTGGATCGGCGAAATGGTCCCAGGCCATCCACAAGGCGCGTGCGTAGCGGAAGAACCACATGGGAAAGAGCACGCAGAAGGCGCCCAGCGACATAAGCAGCGTGCGTTCGGAGACCTCGGTAAACATGAGTAATACGAGCGCGGCCACCGTAACGATGAAGGCCGTGACGCCGTAGTTGAAATAGATCGAGCCCAGGAAGTAGCCCGGCTCGCGCTCGAATTTCAGTCCGCACGCTTCGCACTCGCGCGGCATACGGACCCAGCCGCTGAAAAGCTTTCCTTCGCCGCAGCGCGGGCAGCGCAGCCGCATTGTCCGTCCCAGAATCTTCCACAGACTCATGTTTGCTCCGCCTTTTCACCGCGCGCGTTGCGGCGCGGCCAGACTGTACGATACTCTACTGCCAACGGCGCGACCATGTGCCGCCAGCGAGCCAAACACCTGTCGGAGAAGGTTTCGTGCGAACGATTGGTCGGTTGATGCAGATCGCGGGCCTGGTGCTTCCGATCTTGGCGATCCTCATGCAAATCACCGATCGGATCAGCGTCGGCAAGATGCTGGTCATGGCCGTCGCCGCGATCTCGCTGTTCTACATCGGCCGCTTGCTCGAAGGGTATGCGCAGCGCTAGCAGGCAACAAGTCAGCCCGCCCGGGGGCGGAGCGGCCGTCAGCATGGGCGTGGCCGGCGGCGCGTAGTAATTCTCGGTAATTTTCCAGTCGGTATCCCTGTCGCCGCAGGGGCTTGCGCTGCGAGCCTTCAGGCCGGCTTTCTTTCCGCGAGTCGCGTCGCGGCTTATACTTAGAGGTCATGGAGTTAGTTGCTGCGCGCGACGGACTCTCCTCCAAAACGGCCAAGGCCCGCCCGAGCCCTCTGCGAGGTCCGTGCGAACGTGATGATCGGTTTGCCAAGCCGGAAAGTCTGGGCGGTGACGGCGTTAGCACTGTATCTGTTGCCCGCTGGCGTCGATGCGCAGCAGCAATTCTTCTACGGCCTCTCCAGCCGCTTCGAGCTTTCCGACTCGGTCGAGGTGCCGCAAGCGGATGCCGATACGCTGGCCCGGCTCGAGCAAGCCAGAGCCTTCGCCGCGGATCAGCAATACGACGAGGCGATCGAAGCACTCCGGCAGGTCATGGAACAGGACACGGGGCGCGTCATCCGGGCCAGCGATCGCCGCTACACGAGCGTCCGGGAATATTGCCACATGCGGATAGCGGCCTTGCCGGCCGAAGCGCTTGCCCTGTATCGGGGCCGCGTCGATGCGCAAGCCAGCGGGCTGTTCAAAGAAGCCACCACAGAGCGCAGCGCGGCGAAGCTGCGGCAGTTGCTCGATCAGTATTTTGCCAGCAGCGTCGGCGACGATGCCCTGATGGCGCTGGGCGAGATGGCGCTCGAACGAGGCGAGCACGGCGAAGCTCGCTCGTGGTGGGAGAAGCTCATTCCCACGCCGCCGCAATCGATATCGCGCGAGCACTTCGAACGGGTGCTGGCCGACGAACAACTACCGGCCGAGCATCGCCAGGAACTCGAGAAGTGGTACGTCGCCGATAGCGCGCTGCCGCCGCAAACGTATTGGCTGCGCCGCGACGAGCCGCTTGACGATGCAGCGCGCCGCTCGCTGGTCGAATTCTGGAACGCCCGTGGCATTTTGCCCGGCCGTTTGGCTTATCCTGATTGCGATATCGACATGCCGGGCCTGCGCGCCCGACTCGTGCTGGTGTCGATTCTCGAAGGTTCGCTGGCGCGCGCCGCCGAAGAACTGACGGGCTTCAAGACATTACACAACGACGCCCGCGGGCGGCTGGGCGGACTGGAAGTGACGTACAGCGATGCCCTGACGGATTTGCTGGCCAAGGCGCGCGACTGGCCGGCCGAGGCGGAAGGTCGCGACTGGCCCACATTTGCCGGCGCGCAGTCCCGTTCGCATGCGGGCCCGGTGGCCCTGTCGCCGGATGTGCCTCTCTGGACCGAGGCGATCCCGTTGCCGAAGGCGCCGGTCACCGATTCGTTTTATCCCTCACCGCGAGTGGCCGAGACGAAGAATGAGTTATTGAGTTATCACCCGATCGTCGTCGGGAATCTGTTGGCGGTGAGCACGCTGCACGAGATTCGCGTGTACGACGTGCGTACCGGACGCCCCGCCTGGGGAGCGGACGCGACGATCTTTCGTCCGGCCGAGCCGGTTTCCGAGCGCCTGCACGGCACCGTGAGCACGTTGGGCGTACCGCGGTTCACGCTCACGGCGCAGGATGGCTTTTTGTACGCTCGCCTGGGAGACCCCCTCACCACGCGTCCGGAAGACCATTTGAACTACCGCCAGCCGAGCTACCTGGTGGGGCTCGATCTGGCGGGCGAAGGGCGTCTGGCGTGGCCGCCGCTTCGCGCCGAAGAGAAATGGGCGTTCGAAGGGTCGCCGGTCAGCGATGGGCGCCGTTTGTACGTTGCGCTGCGGCATGGCACGCGACCTCAGCTGCACGTGGCCTGCTACGATGCACGCACCGGCCGGCGGGTGTGGCGACAATTCGTCGCCAGCGCCGAAACACCGGCCCGAGGTCAGTCGGGGGAGTGTACGCACAACCTGTTGACGCTCGTCAACGGCGTGATCTATGCCAACACGAACCTGGGAGCCGTGGCAGCCCTCAGCGCCGACACGGGCCGACCGCAGTGGATCGTCCGTTACCCGCGTGCCAAGAAAGGGGACCTGAATCAGCGCGCCACGCACTTCTATCGCGACTTGACGCCGTGCCTGTACGAGCGTGGCCGTTTGATCGTGGCGCCGGCCGATAGCGAAAGCGTGCTGGCCTACGACGCCGCCACGGGGCTTTTGCTATGGGAAACAAGCCTCGCCAAGGACGTGGTGCATCTTTTGGGCGTTGGCGGCGACGCCCTGTGGGCCAGCGGCGAGAAACTGTGGCACATCAGCGTGGACACGGGCAAAGTGAGCTACCCTTGGCCCGAGGGCCCTACACCCAAGGGATTCGGCCGCGGGCTGCTGGCCGGCGGCAGGGTCTATTGGCCAACGGTACGCGCGATTCACGTTTTCGATCAGCGCAGCGGCCAGGAGCAGGCGCCCCTCCAACTCGAAGCGCGCGGTTTGCACTCCGGCAATTTGATCGCGGCTGGCGAAATATTGCTGATTGCGGGGAACGATCGCATCACGGCCCTGGGGCCTGCCCATCTGTCGCCTGCCGACGGCACGTTAAGCGGCGACAAGCAGCCGCCCTCCGATACGGCGCCTGCGGCAAAAGCACACGAGCAAACAGCGACGAACAATCGGCTGAAGCGCAGACAAGATCGTTAACCGAGGTCGATGACGAGGAACAGCATGTTCGCGGATGATGATGTCCAATCGGTGCAGAAATTGAACGAGGCGTACGGCCGGCTGGTGGCCGAATTGGGACGCGTCATCGTCGGCCAGCAGCAGGTCATCGAAGAGTTGCTGATCGCCATGTTCGCCCGCGGCCATTGCCTGCTGGTCGGCGTGCCGGGCCTGGCCAAGACGCTGCTGATTCGCACGTTGGCTGACACGCTGTCGCTCAAGTTCAGCCGCATCCAGTTCACGCCCGACCTGATGCCCTCGGACATTACCGGCACGGAAGTGATCCAGGAGGACAAAGCGACGGGCGTGCGGCAATTCAAGTTTCTCGCCGGCCCGATCTTCGCCAATGTGATCCTAGCCGACGAAATCAATCGCACGCCGCCGAAGACGCAGGCGGCATTACTCGAGGCGATGCAAGAGAGCCAGGTGACGGTCGGCGGAGCCCGGCATCGGTTAGCGCCGCCGTTCTTCGTGCTCGCCACCCAGAACCCGATCGAGCAGGAGGGGACCTACCCGCTGCCCGAGGCGCAGCTCGACCGCTTCATGTTCAATACGTTCGTCGACTATCCGGACGAGGACGAAGAGTTGGAAATCGTGCGGCGCACCACGGCCGACGTGGCCCCGACGTTGGAAACGACGCTCTCGACCGAGGATATCCTTTCTCTGCAAAACATCGTTCGCCGCGTGCCGGTGGCCGAGCACGTGGCCCGCTACGCGTTGCGCTTCACGCGGTTGACGCGTCGCGAAAAGGGCGAAGTGCCTCCGTTCGTCCGCGATTATGTCAGTTGGGGCGCGGGGCCGCGGGCGAGCCAATACCTGGTGCTGGCCGCCAAGGCCCGGGCCGTGTTGCACGGCCGCTACCATGCCGAGTGCGAAGACGTTCGCGCCGTGGTGGCGCCGGTGTTGCGGCATCGGATCGTCACGAATTTCAATGCCGAAGCCGAGGGCATCAAGCCCGACCATATCATTCGCAAGTTGATCGAAGTCGTTCCGGAATCGGACCTGGAGACCAGCGGCGGTGGACGAGTTGCAGAAGTATTTAGATCCACAGACGCTCGCTAGGCTGCACGGCCTGGAGCTACGCGCGCGCTCGATCGTCGAAGGGTACGTGGCCGGCATGCACCGCAGTCCGTACCACGGCTTTTCGGTCGAGTTTGCCGAGCACCGCGAGTACGTGCCCGGCGACGACCTGCGCTACGTCGACTGGAAAGTCTTCGCCAAGACCGACAAGGTCTACCTGAAGCAGTACGAAGAGGAAACCAATCTCGTCTCGTACCTGCTTCTCGATACAAGTGAAAGCATGCGCTACAAGAGCGAACACACGTCGCTCAGCAAGCTGGAATACGCGCAGTGCGTTGCCGCCTCGCTTGCCTACCTCACGCTCAAGCAGCAGGACAGTGTCGGCCTGGTGACGTTCGATCAAGAGATTCGCAGTCTCTTGCGCCCCAGCGGCAACCCGTCGCACTTGAAGCAGATCGTGCATTTGATGGACGAGATGCACGCCGCGAGCAAGACCGCGACCGGACCGATTTTCCACGATTTGGCCGAGCGGCTGAAAAAGCGGGGCCTGGTCGTGATTCTCAGCGATCTGTTCGACGACGTGCCGTCGATGATGGCCGGCCTGAAGCATTTGCGCCACAAGCGGCACGAGGTGGTGATCTTTCACATCCTCGATCCGGCGGAAATGGACTTTCCCTTCGAGCAAACGACGCTCTTCAAGGGGCTCGAGCAACTGCCCGACGTGTTGAGCGAGCCGCGGGCCCTGCGGCGGGCCTACCTCGCCGAGTTTCAGGCGTTCTTGCGGCAAGTGCAAAGCGGCTGCCGCGCGCAACGCATCGATTACGTTCCCATGCGCACCGATCAAACCTTGGACGTCCCCTTGTCCGCCTATTTGTCGTCTCGTTTGAGGCATGCCGGCTAAGGTGCGGTCGCGACACACGCACGGTCGCGGCGAGCAACCTTTTTCAAACTCTAGCGCCAGGATCAACGTTGTTCGCATCACTCGTACTGCTGGGCTTGTGGATGCATCCGGCCATGCTGGGCTGGTTGGCGGCGGCTGCTGCGCCGCTGGTGATCCATTTGCTCAGCCGTCGCCGCTACCAGGAAGTGCCCTGGGCGGCCGTGCAATACCTGCTGGCGGCGGTGCGCAAGAACTCGCGGCGCATTCATCTGGAAAACTGGCTCATTCTGGCCGTGCGAACGGCGCTCGTCATGGCGGTCGTCGCGGCCGTGGCCGAACCGATGATCGAGCGCAGCGGCGTGGTCGCCCATACGGGTCAGCCGACGCACAAGATCCTGGTGCTCGATGCCTCTTACTCAATGGCTTACAAGCCGACGGACCGCACGCGCTTCGATCGGGCCAAGCAACTGGCGGAGCAGATCGTCGAAGAACGTGGTCAGGGAGACGGCTTCACGCTGGTCCTGTTGGCGGATCCTCCGCAGACAATCGTTGCCACGCCCTCGTTTTCGCCGACCGAGTTTCTGGGAGAAATCGCCGCGACCAGGATCACCCACGGCGGCGCCGACCTGGCATCGACTCTCGCGCAAGTCGAGCAGGTGGTAACCGCCGCGCGGCGCGAGTATCCGCGACTGACGCGCGAACAGATTTATATCCTCACCGATTTGGGACGCACGACGTGGGCGCCCGACCTGAGCGCTGCCGCTCTGGGCGAATTTCGCGAACGCAGCCGGCGCTTGGGCGAATCGGCCTCGCTCTCGGTGATCGACTTGGGGCAGGCGGGCGCAGAAAACATCGCCGTCGAGCAGCTACGGCTGCAAGACGGTTTCGTGACGGTCGGCCAGGAAACTATCATCTCGGCCGAGCTACGAAATTTCGGGCGACAAGCTCGATCCGGGCAAACGATCGAGTTGTTTGTCGACGGACGGCACACAGCCCAGCGCGCGATCGACCTGGCGGCCGGCGGCCGTGCGGCCGTGAGCTTTCCTTGCTACTTCGATAGTGCCGGTGAACACGCGATCGAAGTGCGGCTGACGCCTGATCTGCTCGAACTCGATAACCGCCGTTACCTGGCCGCGCCCGTCAAGGATCAGGTCCGCGTGCTGTGCGTAGATGGTCGTCCGTCGGGAGGAAGATTCAAGTCGGCGACCGATTTTCTGACGGTCGCTTTGTCGCCAACGGCCGGTGATCGGCAGCGGTCCCGCGTTCACCCCGAAGTCGTCGCGGAAAGTGCGCTATTGGACACCGACCTGACTCAATACGAGTGCGTTTTTCTGTGCAACGTCGCGCAGTTCACGGAGCGCGAAGCCGCCGTTCTCCAGTCGTACTTGAACTTCGGCGGTGGCCTGGTCTTCTTTCTCGGCGACCAGGTGCAGCCGGAGAACTACAACCGACTTTTGGCCGCCAAGACCGACAGTGACAGGCACGTCCTGCCCGCACGATTGGGAAGCCCCGTCGAGGCGGGGGAACACGGTCTTGATCCGCTCGGCTACCGGCATCCGTTGGTGGCTGCTTTTCGCGATGCCGAGCAGACCGGTCTGCTTACGACGCCGTTGCAAACCTACTTTCAGCTGCAACTCCCCCAGCCCACGCGGGCGCAGGTAGCGCTGGCGGCAGGCAAGGGGGACCCGCTGGTCGTCGAAGAGACGATCGGCCGCGGACGCTCCATTCTGGTCGCCACCAGTGCCGACGTGAGCTGGACCGCCATGCCGATGTGGCCCAGCTACGTTCCTTTGGTGCAAGAGATGCTGCTGTTCGCCGCGGGCGGCCGGCTCGGCGAGCATAACCTTCTCGTCGGTCAGCCGCTGGGAGGAGTTCTGCCGCAGGGGCGCGCCAGCGGCGCCGCGGTGCATTTACCCTCCGGCGAGACAAAGCGCGCGGTAGTGACCAATGACGGCGCCGATCGGGCCTGGTCTTACGCGGAAACCTCGCAAAGCGGCATCTATCGCGTCGCGCCCGCCGATCAATCTGGCACGTCTCAAGCGGAGCAAGCGTTCGCCGTGAACCTCAATACGGCGGAGAGCGATCTGGAACAGGTCACGCCCGAGGAACTGGCTCGCGACGTGTGGCCCGGCGTGCGTTACTTTCATCGCACGAATTGGCGCGACTCCGAACCGGGCACGACCGAAGCGATCGTGGTGCGGAATCGGCTGCACATTTGGCTGTTGGCCACGGCCGTCTGCCTGTTGTTGACCGAAAGCTTTTTAACCTGGTTCAGCGGGCGCTACGCGCAATGAAGGGAACCGTGCCAAGTTGGTTGGAGCCGCTGCTCGGCCTGGAGCCTGCCGAGAGTGGTGAAGGTACGGTCTGGACGCTCGACTATTATTGGCCCTGGCCGGCCGGTATCACGCTCTTGGCAGCGGCGGCGGTGGTAGCGCTTGTCGTCTTTTTCTACTTGCGCGAGGCAGGGCGCGCGGGCCGGGCCATGCGTCTGACCTTGGCCGGCGTACGCCTGGCCGCCTTCGCAATCATCTGCGTGATGATCGCACAGGTCACCGTGGCCTTACAGCGTACGGGTTTGCCCTACCTGGTATTCGCCGTCGATGACTCGGCCAGCATGGGCGTGGTCGATCGGTACGACGATCCGCAGCTGGCCTCGCTGGCCAAAAGCCAGTTGCAAGGGATCCGGCTCGACAAGATGACGCGCTTGAACCTCGCCAAGAGCGCGCTCTTGGCCGACGACGGCCAATTGTTGCGAGACGCGGCGCGCGGCCACAAGGTGCGACTGTATTTCGTGTCGGACACGGCACGCAGCGAGTTGGGCGATCCGGACGAACTGATCGACCGCGTCCGACAGGTCGAGGCCAGCGGCACCAGTTCTCGCCTTGGCCAGGGGATTCGCTCGATCTTGAACGATTTGCGCGGGGCGCCCCCTTCGGCGATTGTTCTCTTGAGCGACGGCATCAACACCGATGGCGAATCGTTGGCCGACGCCGCCGGCTATGCGCGCCGCCGCGGCGTGCCGCTGTTGACCGTGGCGCTGGGCAACGAGCGACCGAATCGTGACCTGGCGCTCAGCGACCTTTTGGTCGACGACGTCGTGTTTGTCGATGACGTGGTGAACTTCGAATTCAAACTTACCGGCCACGGCTTTGCCGACAAAACGGTCGAAGTCGTGCTGCGCGACAAGAGCAATCCTGCGCCCCTGGCGAAACTGACCGTCGCCGTCGGGGCTGACGGCGTGGCCAAGAAAGTCGTCCTTCCCTACCGGCCGACGGCCGTCGGCGAATTCGAATACGTCATCGAGGTGCCTGGCCAGGCCGACGAGGTGCAGCCCGACAACAATCACGTCGAGCACCTGGTGAGCGTGCGGAAGGATCAGATCCACGTTTTGCTGGCGCAGGCTTATCCGAACTACGAATTCCGCTATCTGAAACACCTTTTGGAGCGCGACAGCACGATCGAGCTGCACACGGTGCTGCAGGAGGCCGATCCCGCGTACGCCGAGATCGACCAGTCGGCGCTGCGGTCATTCCCGGTGCGGCGCGAGGATCTGTTCAAGTACGACGTCGTCCTCTTCGGCGACGTCAATCCCACGTTGTTGGGCGCAAACGTCATGCGCAACCTGCACGAGTTTGTCAGCGACAAAGGGGGCGGACTGGTTTTTATCTCCGGGTTGCGCTTTACGCCCGACGCCTACCGCGACACGCCGCTGGCGGCGCTATTGCCGCTGGAGTTCGACGGCGCCACGCCGGGTGCGCCGATCACGGGGCGGGGCGAGGGGTTTCAGGTCCTGCCCACCGAGCTGGGCCTGGCAAGCCCGACGATGCAGTTAGGAGATACGCCCGAGGAGTCGCGCGACATCTGGAGCAAGTTGCCGTCGCTGTATTGGATGTTCGAAGTTTCGAAGTTGAAACCGGCCGTGCGCGTACTGGCCGAGCACGCGGCGCGCTCGGGAGACAACGGCGCGAAGCTCCCCTTGATCTGCTTGCAATACGCGGGCGCCGGCAAGGTGTTGTTTCACGCCATCGACAGCACCTGGCGCTGGCGCTATCGCGTCGGAGACGTGTTCTTCGCGCGATACTGGATCCAGACGATTCGCTATCTCAGCCGGGCCAAGCTGCTGGGCAAAGATCGCTCGGCCGAACTCACGACCGATCGGCGCGATTATCGTCGCGGTGAGACGGTCCTGGTCCGCGCACGCTTCACCGACGAGCGTTTGGCTCCTGTCCAGGACGACGGCGTAACGATCGTCCTCGAACAACAAGGGGGCAAGAACACGCGCGTGCAACTCGAACGGGCCCCGATGGGGCACGGCGTCTTCGAAGCGGCGCTTCCCGACTTGCCCGAGGGGCGCTACCACTCCTGGATTGCCGCGCCGACCCTGGAGGGGAGCGCGCCGGCCGCTGATTTCACGGTGACTTCGGCCGCCGGCGAATTCGAGCGGGTCGAGGCCGATTTCGTCGAATTGGCGCGCGCCAGCGAAGCCACCAAAGGCCAAAGCTTCACGCTGGCCACGGTGAGCCAACTGCGGAAGTCGTTGCCCCCTGGGCGGCAGGTGCCGATCGAAGCCTTGCCCCCTGTTGAGCTTTGGAATCGTTGGCCGCTGCTGCTGGCATTCCTCGGCCTGTTGGTCGGCGAGTGGCTGCTGCGCAAACGGCACGCGATGGTATAATCTGCTGGTGGCGGGATTTGAGGCGAGGAACCATCGTTATGCCGCATCCGCTCGAGCAGAAACTCGCGCGAATCCGCCGTCGTGCGCGGCAATTCGTCCTCGCCAAGGCGATTGCACGCAGCGTGACCCTGGTGCTCGTGGCCGGGCTGGCGCTGGCGGCCCTCGACGCCTTGTTTCATTATCACGACCGCGGTTTGCGGGCCATCTCTTCGCTGGCGCTGCTCTCCGCCATCACTGTGGCCGGCCGGCGCGTCTGGCGCACGCTGCGCGACAGCCGGTCCGGCAACGTGCAAATCGCGCAAAGGTTGGAACGGCTCTTTCCCACCCTGCGCGGACGTTTGGCCAGCGCCGTCGAATTCTCGCGCGAGCCGGCCGACGATCCCCTGGCGGGCTCAGTGGAACTGCGCCGCGAAGTCATTCGTGATGCCACCTGCGCCGTCGAGAAACTGGACCTGTCCTTGGCGCTCGACGACCGTCCGGCGCGCCGCGCGCTGTACGGTTTGGGTGGCGTCGCGGCGATCGTGGCGTTGCTCTCTGTCGCCGCGGGCCCGAGCTCTCGCATTGCTGCCCGGCGCTTGCTCAACCCGCTGAGCGACGTCGAATGGCCGCGTACGCACCAGTTGGCGATACTCAATCCCGTCGAACGCCTGCCCCACGGCCAGTCGTTCGAGGTCGAGGTCGTCGATCAGGGTTCGAGCATGCCGCCGGACGACGTGGTGATGCACTATCGTTTTCCCAGCGCCGATGGCGAAATCGTCGAAGAGACCGAACCGCTCAAATCGCTGGGGGGGCCGATGCTGGCGCGCCGCGAAGGAGTCGAGCGCTCTTTCGAGTATCGCGCCGTGGGAGGGGACGATTACACGATGCCCTGGATCGCGCTTGCGGTCGTCGAGCCGCCGGCCGTGCGTGGTTCGTCCCTGATGTTGCACTTCCCCGGCTATACCGGTTGGCAGCCGCGCGCGAGCGAAGCCAACATTCGAGCGCTCGCAGGAACCAAAGTGGCGGTCAATGCCACGTTTACGAAGCCGCTCGCCGAAGCGGCCTTGCAACTGGACGACGACGCGGAGATTCCGGCCACGATTCGCGCCGACGGTTACGCGGGCTCGATCGCCCCGGATGCCGATACGCCGTTCGAGATTCGCACGTCCGGGGCCTATTCGTTCCTGCTGACGGACCGCGAGGGGTTTCATAACGCCGCGGCGACGAAATATGAGATTCGCGCCGTGCCCGACGCTCCGCCGACGGTCGAGGTCGTGCAGCCGAAGGCGAACCTTTTCGTCACACCCGACGCCGCGATCACGCTCAGCGTTCGCGCCGGCGACGATCTGGCGGTCCGCCGCGTGTCGCTCGATTTCCTGCGCAGCGACAAGTCGGATACCGGTGAAGAATCGCTCGAGTTGCTCGCGGGACCGGACGTGGTGACGGCCGAACTGGCCACGGCCTCGGCCGCCGAGGGATTTGCCGGCGACCATCACGAGATCTCTTACCAGTGGCAGCTCGCGCCGCTGGGGCTGGCCCCTGGCACGCAGGTCTCCTTTCACGCTTCGGCTGTTGACTATGCAGGCCAGGCGGGGCAAAGCCTGCCGCGGCGATTGACGATCGTTTCGGCCGAAGAAGTTCAAGACCGACTTGCCGATCGGCAGACGGTCATCTTCAACGAGCTGTCGCGCGTCCGCGAGCTCGAGCAATCGGCGCGCTCGCACGTCTCGGGGCTGCAGGTGCAGCTCGACCAGACCGGGCAGCTGAAGAAAACCGACATCGATACCTTGCAGGGCGCTAGCCTGAATCAGCAGCAAGTCGAACGCGAGCTGACGAATGACCACGAAGGATTGCGCGGTCAGATCAACGACTTGCTGGATGAGCTGAGCATCAACAAGATCGACGGTCCCGATACTCAGCGACAGATGCAAGACCTGCTCGACCGGTTGTCGCGACTGGCGGCCGGCCCCTTGCCCGACGCCTCGCGCCATTTGTCCGCGGCGGCGAAAGCAGCGCAGGCGGAGTTTCCCGAATCGGATCAGCATGCACGCGACCGCAGCACCGCTCAAACGCCGCTCGAAGATGCTGCCAAGGCTCAGGATGAAGTTATCGATGCCTTGTCGCGCATGCTCGACGACATGAAGCAATGGGTCAGCTTCCGGCATTTCCACCGCGAAGTCGGCCAGGTGGCGAAGGCGCAAGAGGAACTCTTGGAACAGACCGCTGCGCTCGGCCAGCAAACACTTTCGCGGGCGTTCGAAGATCTCGATCCGCAGCAGCGTGCCGATCTGCAAAAGCTCGCGCAGCGGCAACTGGAGCTGGCGCGCCGCGTGGATCGCATTGAACAGCAAATGGATGATTCGGTCGCGACGGCTCGCCAGGAGGATCCCATAGCCGCCGACAGCATGGCCGACGCGCTGGCACACGCGCGCGAGCAAGGACTGTCGGAACAGATGCGCCAAGCCGGGCGCGGCGTCGAACAGAACCGGATCGGCCAGGCTCAGCAGGCTCAGCGGCGAAGTGCCGACGATCTGCGCGAATTGTTGGACATTCTTTCCAGCCGGCGCGAAAACGAGCTGGGACGGCTCGTCAAAAAATTGCGCGAAGCCGAGAAAGATCTCGAGCGAATGGCGGCCGAGCAAGAGGGGCTGCGAAAGAAGATCCGCGAAGCCGAAAAGCGGCCCGAGGCCGAGCGCCGCCGCGAGCTCGAACGCCTGGCGCGGCAAGAAAGAAAACTGCAAGAAGAGGCCGATCGCTTGGCGCGCAAGCTCGATCGGCTGCAAGCCGAACAAGCCGGCACGCAGCTGGGCAAAGCCGCCGGACAGATGGGACAGTCGGCCGATAGTGGCACGGCCGGCGATGCTGGCTCGGCCGCCGAACAGGCTGAAGCAGCGAAGAAAGACCTGGAAGACGCCCAGCGTGAGCTGGCCGCCAAGCGCCGAGAAGCCGAAAGTGATCTGGCCCAGGAGCAATTGGCCCGCATCGAGGATGCCATCGACAGCTTGCACGAGCGCCAGCAAAAAATGGTGGGCGAAACCGTGCATTACCAATTGAGGCAGTCCGAACGTGGACAGTTAACGCGCGCCGAAGCGGCCGGTGTGCGCGAGCTGGCCCGCACGCAATTGGCATTGCGGGATGAAATGCAGGAATTGGCCAAGACGCTCGCCGGCGCCGAGGTTTTTCAATTTGTTTTGGATCTGGCTGGGCAAGACATGGGGCAAGCGGCCGAGCGGCTCGATCGCCGCGACATCGGCGACGAAACCGTACGCATCGAGAATAGCGCCGTCAGCCGAATTACGCAGCTCAAAGACGCGTTGGCCAACGACGACTCGTCGCCCGCGGAAAACGGCGGGCAAGACGAGGCAGGGCAGGAGGACGGCGGCGGAGAAGGGGCCGGAGAAGGACCCTCGAAGCGTGCGCGCCGCTCGCTTGCGGAGCTCAAGCTGCTGAAATCGATCCAGGAAGAGCTCAATACTCGCACCGCCGCCCTGGCCGAGTCGCGGCGGCAATCGTCGCAGGCCACCGCGGAGCAAGAAGCCGAGTACGGAAAACTCAGCCGCGAGCAAGGGCGGCTGGCCGACCTGGTGACGAACATGATGCAAACGGACGACCATCGTCCCGAGGATGATCCCAACCACTTGCCGGACATTCGGCAAGCGGGGGACGCGCCCGCCGAAATCCCCGAGCGGACACCGAAGGAGCTACCATGACGTTCTGGCACAGCGCGAGAACCTGCGCGGCTTTCCTCCTGATGGTCATCGCGGCAATCGCGCTGGTCTCGGCAGTTTCTTCAGCGCGCGCGGGCGAAGCCGAGGAAGCCCCTTCCACGGCCAAAGACAAAGACAAAGACAAAGACTCTTCCCGCGGCGAGCGATCGGCACTCGATGAAGAGTTGCTCAAGGACCTGGGTCCCGATCCACTCGAGAAAGAACTGGAAGGCGAAATGCCCGCTGCCAAGAAGGATAAAGCCAAGAACGAGGCAGACCCGAAAGAGACAGACGACAAGCGCAACCCACGCGATCAGGAGTTGCTCAAAGGGCTTGGTGATGGCGAAGACCTGGGCGAGGCCGGGGCAAACGACCCGTTGGGTCGATTGAGCCGCGCGATGCGCGACGTCGAGGCCTTGATCGCGCGCCAGCAGGCCGACCAGGACACGATCGCCAGGCAGGAGAAGATCATTCGTCAACTCAACGAGCTCATTCGCCAGGCACAGAAGCAAGGTCAAAACAGCGGCCAATCTTCAAGCGGAGGCAACAGTGGCAAGGGAGCCAATCAGGCGACGAAGCGCCGCGAGTCGTCGCAGCCGGAGCGGCGCATGGCAGCCGCGGACGACGCAGCTAGCGAGGCACCGGCACGGCAAAGCTCGAAGAGCATGCGCGAGCGACGAGCCGAGAAACCCGACATGGCCGACATGCGCGATGTGCTCAAAGGGGTGTGGGGACAGCTTCCCGAGCGTCAACGGGAACAAATGCTACAATCGTACGAAGAGCAATTCCTGCCTAAATACGAGCAACTGATCGCCGATTATTTCCGCTCGTTGACCGAGGAGGAGCCACGCAAGCCGTAATGTGTCCGCCGTGTACGGGACCCATTTCACGGTACCTGGCCGTCGCTTCGGCAGAGAGGGGAAGCATGCACGACTTTCGCCGGATCCTTTCCGTTCTGCTGATCCTGAGCATCTGCGCTACGCACGCGCCGGCGCGCATTGTGGCCGCCGAAGGCGAGGACAGCGGCAAACGCGGAGGCACCGCCAGGCGTGAAGCCGGCGTCAAACCCGAAGATAGCGCTGACCGCACCGGCGTCGAGCTGATGACCCCCGTCACGCTGCGCAGCATCGATCGCGGCCTGGCCTATCTCGCCAAACGGCAGCAAGAAAACGGCGCCTTGGGCTCGGGCGGCTGGAGCCACAACGTCGCCGTCTGCGCACTGGCTGGCATCGCGTTCGTCGCCTCGGGCAGCACGCCGGACGAGGGGCCGTATGGCAAAGAAGTCGCCCGGGCCGTCGACTTCATTCTTGATAATACGGGGGATGAGGGATTCATTCACGTCAACGACGACACCGGCCACGGACCGATGTACGGGCACGGTTTCGCCACGCTCTTTCTTTCCGAAACTTACGGCATGACGCGGCGCCGCGACGTGCGCGAAAAGCTGTCCAAGGCCGTAAACCTGATCGTCGATACGCAAAACTCCGAAGGAGGTTGGCGCTATCAGCCGCAACGGCGCGATGCCGACATTTCGGTCACGATCTGCCAGGTGATGGCCCTGCGCTCGGCGCGCAATGCCGGATTGTACGTGCCGCATTCGACGGTCGATCGGTGTGTCGAGTACGTCAAGCGCAGCCAGAATGCCGACGGCGGATTCATGTACATGCTGCAAGGGGGCCCGAGCGCCTTTCCCCGTTCGGCGGCGGGCGTCGTCGCACTTTATAGCGCGGGAATCTACGACGGTCCGGCAATCGAGGGTGGGCTGACGTATCTCATGGAGAGCCTGCCGCGCGGCAATGTCTTGGCTCGCGACAGCCATTATTTTTACGGTCACTACTATGCCGTGCAGGCGATGTGGCATGCCGGCGGCGACCGCTGGCGGCAGTGGTATCCGGCGATTCGCGATGAGCTGCTCGCCCGGCAGCGTGACGATGGCTCGTGGACGGACTCCATCTGCCCCGAATATGGCACGGCCATGGCGTGTATCGTGCTGCAGATGCCGACGAACTATTTGCCGATCTTTCAGCGCTAGCTGGTCGCCACGATGCTACGTTCGTCAACCATTACGATTTTGCACCGCGGGGGGCGCATCGGACTGTTGTTCATCGTTGCGCAGGTAGCCGTCGCGTATGCTGCCACGGTAATTCCTGCGACGGGCGCGCGCTTCGAGGGGCAACTGCAATCGGTGACCGCCGACGGCCAGGCGACGTTTCTGGTCGATGGCGCGCGACGTTCGATATCCCTTGGCGATGTCTCGCGGTATGGCGCACTGGTCGAGCCGGGTCAGGGAATCGAAATCCTATTGACCGGTGGCGGCTTGATCGTGGCTGACGCGGTTCATTCGGCCGACGAGGAGTTGCACATCGAGTCGGCGCTTTTCGGCGAACGAACGATTCCACTCGAATTCGTGGCCGGCGTCGTGTTCGATCCGCCGCGCGATTTGCCGGAGCGTGATCGGTTGATCGAGCGCGCGATGGATCACGCGGCCCGCAGCGATCGGCTGCTCCTCGCCAACGGTGACGAGCTGACCGGCACCGTCGCGTCGGTGAGCGGCACGGCGGTCGGCATCGAATCGCAGGGGCAGAAGCTGTCTGTCGACCTGCCCCGCATCGCGGCCGTCGCCTTCGATCCGTCGCTGGCCGCCGCACCACGCGCGTCCGCCGAACGGATTCTCGTGGGCTTGCGCGATGGTAGCCGCTTCGCGGTGAGCGGCATCGTGCTTGGCGATAAGGAAGCCCAAGTCAAAATGCCCGACGGTGCGACGTGGACATTCCCTGCCGAGGCGCTTGCGTGCTTGCAGCCGCTTTCGGGCAAGGCGAAATACCTCTCTGACCTGACGGCCGAAGGCTATCGCCATTTGCCGTTTCTCAATCAGTCATGGCCTTACCGGAATGATGCCAGCGCGACCGGCACGCAACTGCGCGCCGCAGGCCATACTTATGCGAAGGGAATCGGCATGCACAGTGCGGCGCGGCTGACGTACCGACTCGACAAGCGCTATCGCCGTTTCGCGGCCGAGGTCGCCCTCGACGATCAGGTGGGCGATCGCGGCGCCGCGACCTTCGGCGTGTATGTCGATGACAAATTGGCATGGAAGAGTGACATGATCCACGGCCGCATGGCGCCCGTGCCGGTTGATGTCGACGTGTCAGGCGGCAAGCGATTGAGCCTGATCGTGGAATTCGGCGACCGGGGGGATGAGCTGGATCGGGCCAACTGGCTCGATGCGCGGCTGATCGAGTAGGTCGACCACGGGTTTACATCTGTTTAATCGCTTAGCATGTTCACGCCGCCGCGCGAGCCATTCTGGTAAATCTCGTCCTGTAACGCCCAAGGCGTCGAGTGAGTCAGCCCAGGCAACCAACATTATGCATCAACTAGCGCGGTGCCTCGCGCGGAATTTGGCCCCGGAGGGGCCTGGGCGTGTAGCCGTGGACGCGAGTCCACGGTAAACGTTCTCAAAATAATCGTCGTAAGCCCCGCAGGGGCGACATTCGCTTGTCCGCTGAAATCGATGTCGCCCCGTCGGGGCTTCCCGCATTCTATGTGACGTTTTCACGTGGGCTTACGCCCACGTCTACACGAATTCGCCCCTGCGGGGCTCGAAGCCGTCGGTGTGAGTCAATGGCCGATAGCACCTGCGTAATGATCGTTGCCCTGGGCTAATCTGTCGCACACCTTCGGCGTGCGTCCCTCGAAACACAAGGCGTGAATTGCTGGGGCCCCGCCATGGGCCGCGTGAGCACTTCACCCGTGACCATTCATCGACAGCGCATTACGCGCCGTATTTACCCAGCCTGCCGGCGTTGGCCAGGGCCAGCGGCATCAGGTACTTCGCTTCGAACTGACCGAGCCCGCCGCGCAGGCATTCGCGTTCGCAGAAGGCTTCGGCCGAGTCACTGCGGCACACGTCGGACAAAAGCAGCGTCGGCACCGGATGCCAACTGTGCGTGCGCAACCGGCTGGGAGTGCTGTGATCGCCGGTGACGATCAACACCGTGGGGGCCATGGTCATGATGCGCGGGATGGCCGCGTCGAGCTCTTCGATCTTTTGCACCTTGGCCTGGAAGTTACCGTCCTCGCCCGTGCTGTCGGTGTATTTGTAATGCAGGAAGAAGAAATCGTAGTCGGTCCAGTTTTCGATCAAGAGCGTGAGTTGATCGTCGAGCGTTTGGGCCGATCCTGCCAGGTCCATGCCCACCAGCCGCGCCAGGCCCTTGTACATCGGGTAGACGGCGATGGCTAGCGCCTTCAAACCGTAAACGTCTTCGAACGCAGGTAGCGCGGGGCGCGACGAGAAGCCGCGCAACGTGAGCCCGTTGGCCTTCGATTGATCGGCGAGCAGGGCTTGCGCTTGCTTGACGAATTCGGCGGCGACTTCGGCCGTCTTCGCGCTATCCGGGGCGCTGGCTTTTGGCGCCAATGGCGCGACGCCCGTCGCTTGCGGATCAGTATCGTGAACATTGCCGCCCAGGCCGGCGGCGCGAAACACAACCACGAAGCGGTGCTCCTTGACCGGCTCGACGAACACCTCGACGCCGGGAATCTTCACTTGCCGCAGCTTGACGGCCAAAGGCGCGCTTTCCTGGCTGCTGATGCGGCCAGCGCGGCGGTCGCTGATCAATCCCTTCGCATCGAGCGTGCAGAAATTGCCGCGCGCCGCGACGTCGTTCGGGCCGAGTTCGAAACCGATGCCGGTTGCCTCGAGCGCGCCGCGACCGATGACGTATTGCAACGGGTCGTAGCCGAAGAGCGCGAGATGTCCAGGTCCGCTGCCGGGCGTGATTCCCGGCTTGACCGGAATGCTGAGGCCCACGATGCCGCGCCGCGCAAGCACGTCGAGCCGCGGCGTCTGCGCGGCCTCGAGTTCGGTCAGCCCGCCCGACTCGAAGGGCAAGCCTCCCAAGCCATCGGCGACGACCATGACGATCTTCGAGTTGTTGCGCGTGTGCAAGCTACGGGTCAGTTCGTGCATGTCCATTTTCAATTCCTGTTCGCAAATGTTCGGCGCAAAAGGCGCTCACGGGGCCGAACCGCCCGAACGCGATGCCGCTACCGGCGCGCTCCTCTTCTATCAGAATGCCGCCGCTTGACAAGTCAACAGCGGGCAGGGAAACCGTCTCGGTACGCGCCGTGACAAGCTCATTACGAGCCGGAATCTGGCAAGCAGGATGGGCATGGGGTATTATCGCCGCAGACCACGAACCGTGTCGAAAAACGGCGGATTCCGCTTAACACTGGGCAGGTAGTCGGAACGTCCACGACGGCATTCATCGCGCGATCGCCCTGCGGCCTCGTTGCCGCTTTCGAAGGGAGTCCGGACAATGCAAATTGAACTTACCTGGCTGGGACATGGCACCTGGTCGATCGTGGCGCCCTCGGATGAACACGGGCCGCAAACGATCCTGATCGATCCTTTTCTCGATGATTCACCGACGGCCGCGGCAAAGGCCGACGGCGTGGCGGCGGATTTCATTCTGGTTTCGCACGGACATTTCGATCACATCAGCGACGCCGCGAAGATTGCCCGTCGCACCGGCGCGCTTGTGATCTCGAATTTCGAGATTTGCGAATGGCTGGGTAAACAGGGAGTCACCCGCACGCATCCACACAACCTGGGCGGCGGCTCGGCGCAGAAATTCGGCCGCGTGCAACTGACGATCGCGCATCACAGCTCGATGCTGCCCGACGGATCGAACGGAGGAAGCCCGAGTGGATTCTTGCTGTGGATCGGCGGCCGCAAGCTGTATTTTTCTTGCGATACGGCATTGTTCTACGACATGAAGTTGATTGGCGAACACGGGCTCGACCTGGCGGTGTTGGCGATCGGCGACCAATTCACGATGGGCCCCGACGAGTCGATCCGCGCGATTCAATTGCTCAATCCGAAGATGGTCATCCCTTCGCACTACGACACCTGGCCCCCGATTCACCAGGATGCCAACGCCTGGGCCGCGCGGGTACGTGCCGAGACGCGTTCCGAGCCGCGGGTGCTCTCTCCCGGCGTCAAGATTGTCCTAAACGGCTCGTAAGGTGCGCAAGCTGCGCGCTACAGCCGCGGCGCGGTTGGTGAAAAATCCGCCAATCTGAGCTATCGACGGTCCTGCCGAGTGCGATTGCGCAAAAGCAAGGTTTCGATCGCCCGCCGGGCGGCTGCCCGAACGCGGTATGTTCCCCTACAATTCCATGCGTCATGCGAATCCGTCTAACGAAAAACCGGTCCCTGGGGGTGCCCTATGTCGCGGCTTGAATCTCGGCGAATCCATCGTTCCATGTGCTGCCTAATGGCCCTGCTGGCGGCGAGCGTGTTCGCCTCGGCGGCCCGGGCCGACACCGATTTGCAATGGAAATTCAAACCGGGGACGAAAACCCACTTCGAAATGAAGATGGACGCCGTGCGCGAGACGAAAAGCCGCGACATGGTCTTCCAACTGAAAATCAATCAGATCATGGACATGACCTGGGAAGTGGTCGACGTGGATTCCGACGGCAATGCGACCTTGCACCAGACGGTCGACCGGGTGCGGATGGAGGTTACCCTGCCGCAAGCCGGGCAGCCGCCTGTGAAATTCGATACCGCGCAGGCAGATAAAACGCCCGGCGCGGAAATTCCCGCCAAGATTTTCGGCGCAATGGTCGGCAAGCCCTTCACCGTGAAAGTGACGCCGGCGGGAAAAGTGCTCGATATGACTCCGCCGGAGGGCCTGGCGCAGGCGTTCAAGAACATGCCGGCCGGCGGCGGGATGACCTCCGAAGAAGGCTTGCAGCAAATGATCAAGCAAAGCGTGATGCCGATGCCCGAAGGGCCGGCGGCGGTGGGCAAGACCTGGGAAAGCTCGGCCGAGATGGATACTCCCCCGTTCGGTAAGCAAATCAGCACCACGTATTACAAGTATGCCGGCACCGAAGACGTCGATGGCAAGAAGCTCGAAAAGATCGACATCACGATGGACGTCAAGCTCGAACCTGCCGCAGACGCGCAAGCGAAAATCAAGCTGAAGGACAATACCGCCGGCGGCGAGATTCTTTGGGACGCCGAAGCCGGACAGCCTGCCGTGTCGCAGGTGAAGACCAAAACGAGCTTCGAGATCACGATCAATTCGATGACGGTCGAAGAAACGTTTACGACCAACAGCACGATGAAACGCGTCGAGGGGGGCGAGGCGCGGGAATTGTAGCAGGCCGTTGTGGCGAGACCGCGTTGCCAGGCACAGTCTCGACGCGTCGCTCGCCGCGGGGGATCGGCGCGGTACTTCGCCGAAATTAAACCTTGCCGGACCGACGGAGCCATCGCGGCCCGCACCAGTTACTTTTTGCTTTCCAAGAGCGCCAGTAACCGGTCCAGGAGCGGAACCTGGTCGGGGTGTAGCAACTGTCGCGCGCTGGCGAGAGTCACGAACTCGGCCCGGTCGACTTCCCAACTCGTGGGGCTGGGAGCGGCACCTTCCGGCGCTTCGCCGGCGAAGGCGTGAATCTCCTTGCGGCTCTTCGTGAGGATCACCGATCCCAGCGCCAGCAAGGAGCCGGCGACGACGCCCGTCTCTTCGACGCTTTCGCGCCGCGCCGCGGCCTCCAGCGCTTCGCCGGGATCGGGCAGCCCCTTGGGAATGCTCCACGGCGCTTGCCGGTTGTAGTTGCCGGACGGATGGACCAGCAACACTTCGAGGGATTCGTCGCGGGACGGTCGAGGCTCGACGAATCGATACAAGAGCACGCCGGCGGATTGCTTCATCGCCGCAGTGTAGCAGGGCATCGCGCGGCCGCCACACACTCCGGACCGCTCTAACCAATGCCCCCGCCGTAATCGCCGCAGGTCCATGGCCGTCAGAGAGGCCATCATGGCAAGGTGAAGCGTGGCAAGCCGCGCAAAAAAAATGCGATGCCGCTACCGAAGGCATCGCACATTTCTCGTTTTTCGTTTGTTACGGTTAGCGGCGACGGCGCGCCCAGCGAACCAGGGCCACCAGACCGATGACCGCCAGGCTGATCGTACCCGGTTCGGGGACCATCGCGTTGCCACCGAACGTTCCCGCTCCGGCTGCCGTGGCCGAGAGGAAGAACAGCGCCGGATCGACGCCGCCGATTTGCAATCCGCCAGCCCCCTGAGCGCCGGTCCACGAGCTGAAGGTGAGCGAGAAATTATGCTCGCCATTCGGGAACGTCAGGAAGTCGGACGTGTACGTGATCGTCACACCGGGCAGGGCCGTGTCGGACGACATCGACGGCGCGCTGCTGCCGATGATCCCCAGCAGCGTGGCGTTGTTGAACGTGACCGTGAGCAGGTTGTTTTGTGATCCGGAGCCTTCCGCGGCTTGTGTATCACGAATGATCGAGATCGAATTCGGAAGGCTGCCAGTGCCATCAAAGCCTTGGGCTCCGACCAGGCCACCGAATCCCGTCGAGACAGCACTCGTCGTGCTGGAGGTCATCGACAAGTGCGCGCTTTGGACTCCCTGCAGGTCTGCCGGAAGCGTTCCGGTTACGGTCAAGTACGTGAAATTAACAGGGATCGCCGCACCCAGGGGGCCGCCGGTGGACGTACCGAAATCGGTCTCCGCGGCGCTGCCGTTCAGAGCGAATAAGTTTCCGCCGGGAGCTGCTTCCGAGAATTGCGCGAAGCTGGCGGGAACGGCGTAAGCCGTGGTAGCCAAAGCAGACAGAGCCCCTGTCGCAACGAGAGCGCAACAGAATACAAAACGATTGTGCCGACTAGAAGAAAACCTCACGGTGTATACCTGACTAGTAGAGTTCCGAATGGTGTAAAGAGTGACTTTTAGAGAGACTCTTTTTCGGAATTCACTAGCTTCTACCGTGGGTTTAAAAGAGGGGGCGACATTTCGCCCGACTGCTCGCGATTCTAGGAACCCCTGACAGGTGTGTCAACTAAAATATCCGAATTCCTGGAAAACCCGGCCGAACCGTCCGAATTCCCGAGAAAGGAGGCCGATTTTTGAGGTCTTTCCCGCTTTAGTTGGCCGTTGGATTGAAACGGGGCCGCCAGGGTCTGAAATCTTGAAGCACTAGCTTCAAAGTGGCAGCCACTGTCCGCACCCTTTGGCGGAACCTGGGAGGTTTCGGCGAAGCTCTTCGGCAGAAAAGCCCTGCCAGAAACCTTGCTCGTCGTGGCAATCGTCGCGTGGCACATGATTCGCTATTTGCAGGCATTGCCCGGCACAGTGCCGCACGCCGGTATTGCCAATTGCCACCCCCTGCACACTTATAGGAGCTTCCCTTATGCTCGCCCGGCGCTCGTACGTCATCGGTTGGAACGGCGGGGATCGGCGGTGGCAAATTCGCACGACGACAGGGTTCGTGCTGCTGGAATCGGACTCGCGACGCGAAGCTGCGGTGCTATGCGCCCGTTTGAATCGACGTTTCCCGGCGCGACGGCCTGGACTGCCGGGGACCGCGGTAGCCCGGGCGACGGCCCGACAGGTCCGTCAATGCGAACAGGGCACGAATCTCGTTTCCGACCTGCTTGCAACCGGCCGCTAGGATACAATGCTGCCGTGGACGAACGTTTGCTGGCCCTGCCGATTTGCGATGATCGGCACGATTCGCCGGGGGAGCGAGCAGCGACGTTGGTCCAGGGGCAGCATCGTGGGATTGTATTCTCGTTTTATTTTGCCACGGATTCTTGAATTCGGCATGAGCCGGCCCGGCGTGATGCGCGAGCGACCGCGCGTCCTGGCCGATGCCCACGGCGAGGTGCTGGAAATCGGCTTCGGCACGGGCTTGAACCTGGCTTGCTATCCGCCGGCCGTGGACCGGCTGGTGGTGGTCGATCCGGTCGAGATGTTGAAGAAGCGCGTTGCCAAGCGCCTGGCCGCGGCGCCGATGCCGGTGGTCGTGGAAAAAGCCGATGGTGCGGCGTTGCCCTTCGATGCGCGACGCTTTGATTGCGTGGTCAGCACCTGGACGCTGTGTACGATCCCCAAAATCGATGACGCTTTGGCCGAAATCCGCCGCGTCCTTAAACCCGGCGGCCGATTCCTGTTTCTCGAGCATGGCCTGAGCGAGAACCCGCGCATGGCGCGGTGGCAAAACCGCGTCGATTGGCTGCAGACGGTCTTTATCGGCGGCTGCCATGTAAATCGTCGGATCGATCGCCTGGTCGCCGATTCGGGCATGTCGATCGAGCGGCTGGAACGATTCGAAATCTCAGACATGCCTCGTCACATGGCGGCCCATTACCTGGGCGTGGCGACGGTGGCATAGCGCCGAGAGGCGGTTGGCATAGCGCGGCAGGATCGTCGCACAGCGCAGGGGGATAGTGGCACAGCCCCTTGCGCCAGGGTACAAGAGTAGGAACAAGCCCGTTACATCCAAAGCCTCCGCATGACGCGAGGCCTGCCCAGCGCGGTCCCGCCCACAACGAGCATCGCTGCTTGCAAAGCGGCGGCATGCTCGCCTCAACCATCTGGAGAACACCCGATGACGTTCTCTCGCATGACGATCGTCTCTGTCGTCGCTCTCTCCATCGGTATCGTTACGGCCGTAGCGGTCCAGGCCGCTGATCCGTTGCCGATCGTCGCCGGCGTCGAGCTGCAACCGCTCAAGGCGCAGGTCGCCCGCGTGGTGCAGGCGTTGGATCTGGCGGGCGCGCCGCTGACGGCTGAGCAGAAGCAAGCGCTCGACGCGGCGATGGCCGAGATGGATCCCGCCAAGAGCCTGCTGGCGATTCAAAGTGTGCTCGATCCTTTGTGCCTGGCTGGGGTGACGATCAATCCCGAAAGCCGGGTGAAAGTGGCCGAGGGGCAAGCCGCCAAGGACCTGGTGCAACACGGTTGGCGCGTGTTTCTCGTCAAGGTCGCGAATGAAGCGGGCGTGACCGCGGCGCTGCAAGTCAGCAGCCCCAACGCCGCGAAGCTGCACAAGCCCTCGAGCGGCCACCCCGATCCGCCGCAGTCGATTTCGCCGCAGGATGTCAGTGAACGCTGGCTCGACGTTTCGCTCGCCAAGTCGCAGCCTTTGAACAAAGAACTGTCGGGCCTGCCGCTCGAATATCGTGTCATCGAACTCTATAGCCGCGACGTCGGGCAGCGCGAGGCAAAGCTGATGTTCGACGTCGGCCAGGGGACGCAAGACCTGGGCTTTCGCAATGAGTTGAACATCCTCTTTCAATGCGAGCCGGCCGTACACGTGGCGCTCGAAGTGTTGGACGACGACGGCAAACCGACGACCGGACAGTTCGTCTTTCGCGACGTGCTGGGCCGTGTTTATCCCTCGCGGGCACGACGCATGGCGCCCGATCTGTTCTTCCACGACCAGATTTATCGCCACAGCGGCGACATCGTACTGTTGCCTCCTGGCAAGTACTCGGTCACCTATTCGCGCGGACCGGAATATCGCATCCTCACGCGCGAGATCGACGTGCCGAACGCCGCCACGCATCGAGAAGTCTTTCAGCTGAAGCGCTGGATCAAGATGGCCGACCACGGCTGGTATTCCGGCGATCACCACGTACACAGCGCCGGCTGCGCGCATTACGAATCGCCCGAAGAAGGCGTCCAGCCCGAGGACATGATGCGACACATCCTGGGCGAGGATTTGAATATCGGTTGCGTGCTCTCATGGGGCCCGTGCTGGTACTTTCAGAAGCAATACTTCGAGGGCAAGGTCAGCGCGCTCTCCATGCCCCACAACCTGATGCGCTACGACGTCGAAGTGTCGGGCTTTCCCAGCTCGCATTGCGGGCACTTGTGCCTGCTGCGTTTGCAAGAGGACGACTACCCCGGCACGACCAAAATCGAAGAATGGCCGAGTTGGAACCTGCCGGTCTTGAAGTGGGGTAAGGAGCAAGGAGGCGTGGTCGGCTTTTCGCACAGCGGTTGGGGGCTGCAAGTGCCGGCCACCTCGCTACCGACCTACGACATGCCGCCGTTCGATGGCATCGGCGCGAACGAATACATCGTCGACGTCGTGCACGGGGCTTGCGATTTCATCTCGGCGGTCGACACCCCTTTCATCTGGGAAATGAATATCTGGTACCACACGCTCAACTGTGGTTACACCTGCCGGATCAGTGGCGAGACCGACTTTCCCTGCATTTATGGCGAACGCGTCGGCTTGGGACGCGCCTATGTAAAGCTCAAGGGGGACATGAACCAGCCGCTCGATTACGACCAGTGGGCACTCGGCATTCGCGACGGGCGTAGCTATTGCTGCGATGGCTTGGCGCATTTGTACGACTTCAAAGTCGGCGACCTGGGCGTGGGCGAGCCAGGTGCCGGCGGCCGCGCGAGCGTGCTCGCCGTGAAGTCGGGGGCCAGGCTGCCCATTCGCGTCAGTGCCGCGGCGCTCTTGGATGAAAAGCCGCGCGCGGACATCCGCCGCCGCAAGCTCGACCAGAAGCCGTACTGGCACGTCGAACGCGCCCGCGTCGGCGACACGCGCAAGGTCCCCGTCGAATTGATCGTCAACGGCGAGACGGTCGAGAAGCGCGAGATCGAAGCCGACGGCAGCATCAATGACCTCTCGTTCGAGTACGTGCCCAAGGCATCGTGCTGGGTGGCGCTGCGCATCTTTGCCGCGGCGCACACCAATCCCGTGTTCGTCGAAGTGGATGACAAGCCGATCCGCGCCAGCCGGCGCAGCGCCCAGTGGTGTCTGGACGCCGTCGACGTGTGCTGGAAGCAGAAGCTGAAGAACACCCGCGAGCCGGAACAGGCCGCCGCGGCAGCCGCGTACGAAACAGCCCGCGAGGCCTACCGCAAGATCCTGGCCGAGTCGCCGGCGGAGTAGGAAGCTGCTCTGATCGAAACGCGACCGAACGCCGCGGCGTGATGCTCTTAATCCTGATGTACGCGCGAACCTAGGCGTTCTCGCGTGTGTCTTGATCTTTCACTCCTGGCACCGCCGCCACGCGTCGCGCGCCGTCGGGGGTTCGCAGCGTCAAGAGCAAAACGCTTCGTTTTTCGACTCAGGGTGATTTCCCTAACAGCAAATTTGCTTGACCCTGCCGGAGTGATTTGCATAGTATGCCCATGTCGCGTGTGTCGTGGCTAACGTGGCCGCGACCGGACTAGAGGCCCGCCGTGATGCCGGTCTGGAATCGGCCGTCCAGCGGGGAGGCTCTAGAGGAAGGAGGTGGTCCCTATATGTGTAGTGATTTCCAGAGGTGGCTCGTCTGACGCTTCAGCCGACGGGCTGCTGAGCTCCGTTTAAGGAGCGCGTCAGGCAGCCGATTCTGTTGACGAGTCAATGAGTGTTCGTTGAGGAAGCCGGTCGGGTCTCTCGGTCGGCTTCCTCTCTTTTTCGACAGCTCTTTTCGGTAGCGAGCTGTTGCCAGACCGGAATCTACGGCCGAACCGGTCGTTCTTAGCCCAGCATCCTCGTTCGCGGTGCGAATTGCTTGCCGCCGTTCGCATACTCTGTCACGATGAGTGGTGGGAAGGCGAGGGAGCAACGGCCGATGTTCTGCCCGCTACGAGCACGGACGAAGTTGGTGCAATCGAGCGCGTTTTGTTGCGCGCTTTTCGGATCGGTGTCGCTCGATAATGACGCCGCGGGGCAGGCCACGCGTACGGTAACGCCGTCGGACGCACCGACGGCAAACGCGCAATCGCCCCGGGTACCGCTGACGCGATCAGCGACGGGCGCCTCGATCGGCGCGGGGAGTGTTCTCCGGCCCAGCGGCTTCCTCACCTACGACGCGTTCCCCTTCTCGCCCCTGTTTGGTTATCCGGCCGTCAACCTCGGCTTTCCGCAGCCGCTCGGCCATCAGATCATTTCGTATGGCGCGAACGGCTATATCTATCGGCCCGTGACCGATCTCGGCGCGTATTACGATCGCGCCGCGGCGGCGCTAAAGGCCGGCAACTACAGCCAGGTCTTGATCGAGCTGGATCCGGTGCTGAAGGAAATGCCGGAGGATGGCGACACCTGGATGCTGCAGGCGCAGGCACTTTTTGCGCTGGGGACGTATGGCAAAGCGGCCACCGCGCTGCACACGGCGCTGCGGCTTTTGCCGCAGTCGTCGTGGGGGCGCCCGGTGATGAAGGCGGGGGAATACTTTTCCTCGGAAGCTGAGTTCACCGCGCGATTACGCGCTCTCGAGGCCTACGTGCGCACGCACCCGCGCGAAGGGGCCGGACATTTCCTGCTCGGTTACTATTACGGCTATCGTGGCCATCCATCGCAGGCTGTAGCTGAGTTGCGCACGGCCTTGCAACTGGTCACCGGCGATGACGAATTGGCCAACGCACTGCTGGCGCCCCTGGGAAGCGCGCCTGCTGCGGACGATGCGGGCGAAAAACCGCGTCCGGCGCTCGACGAAGGCGACGGGCCGCGCGAATTCTGACCGCCGCACGGCTCTGGGCCTTGGCCAAAAACGGCCAGCCATTCGCCCCTTTTTTCTTTGACGGGGCGGATCATGCGCACTACCCTGCGAGCTGTCCTGGTTTCGCAGTCTCAAAAAAAGGGGAGAACGCTCATGATTTGGAACTCGACGCTTCCGCGCCGGATGGCACTCGTCATCATGTTCGGCGGCTTGCTCGCTGCCGCGGCGCCCGCTCGTGCGGCCGTGGTGAACGGCGGTTTCGAAACGGGCACTGTTTCCGGATGGACGGTCGTGGGATCGGGGCATGCCAGTGATTCCACGGTCGGCGTGTTTCCCACCGAAGGCTCGTACCAAGGCTACATCGAAACCACGGGCAACTTCACGGCCCTGGTCCCGGCCGTCGCCGCTTCGCTAGGACTTACCGCTTCAACCATTCTTGGGTTGGGGGCGGGCACTCCGACGAATGGAACCGGCATCTCGCAAGTGGTTACCGTGAACGCCGGCGACACGCTCACTTTCGATTGGAATTTTCTCACCGACGAACTTAACGAGTCGGCGACGTTCAACGATTTCGGCTTTTTCTCCATTGCCGGCGACGCCTTCCTATTGGCCAGTCGCAACAGCAGCACGTACGATACCACCTCGCCGCCGGCCGGGTTCGATGGGCAAACCGGCTGGGCGTCGCAAAGTTATACGTTTGCGACGGGCGGCAGCTACCAAATCGGCTTCGGTGTCTTTAACGTGGATGATTCGGGACATAACTCTGCCTTGCTGATCGACCATGTCTCGTTACCGGTTCCGGAGCCGTCGACCCTGCTATTGGCCGGCCTCGGTTCGAGCAGCTTGCTCTTGTGGCGTCGTCGGCATCGGAAGCTGGCCGGTCCAACAGGCTGCTAAACATTTCATGGCGCGCACCCGATCGGCTCCGCTCGTAAATTAAGAGCGATGCTTCACACGCAATCGGTCATGCGCGGCTTGAAATCAGGCCAGCGCCTTCGCTAACATGCCACACGTACGCGGTATCCTAAGAACGTGTCTTCAAATGTATTTGTGTCGGGTCAGGGGGCGTGACATGAGGTTGATCATGGCGATGTAGATCATGGCCTCGCTGGTTTCGGTGTTGCGTTCGTAGTCGCGGGCGTGGCGGCGGTAGCGGACGAGCCAT